>DAINRN010000273.1:0-5574 GCA_036741815.1 Acidobacteriota bacterium | reverse complement strand
CGCGACGACCACCAGGCCCGAGTCGGGGTCCTGGACGTTGAAGTAGACGCTCTCGCGAGCGAGGGGATGCTCCTCGAGCGCGTGGGCCCGCGCCTCGTCGGCGGGGTCGTACTCCGCGAGGTCGGGAGCCGCAGGATCGCCGCCGATTCCGCTTCCGAGCCGCCACACCCGTCCCGAGTCCCCGTCCACGGCCACCCGGTCGCCGGTGGAGATTCGGTGCGTCGCCCCGGCCACGTCCACGACGCAGGGCACGCCCAGCTCGCGCGCCACCACCGAGCCGTGCGAGAGCAACCCGCCGACCTCGGCCACGGCGCCCGCGGCTATCGCGAGGAGCGGGCCATAGGCGGCGTCCAGCACGGGCGCGACGAGGACCTCGCCCGGCTCGAGCCGCTCCCCCTCCGCGCCGTGGAGGACGCGGGCGGATCCGGTGCCCAGACCCCCGCTGACACCGATGCCGGCCAGGGCGCCGTCGGGATCGTCGGGTGCGGCCGCGTCGCTCGCACCCGGGAGCGCCGTCAGGTCCACGTCGCGCGGCACGCCGCGCGCGCCCTCGCGCTCGTAGGCGCGCCGGCGCCTCTCGATGGCCGCGCGAGCAACGGCGCGGCCTTCGAGGGCGGAGACGAGCTCGTCATTGGTCAGGAAGTAGACGTCGTCCGGGCTGGCGATGGCGCCGGCCGCGGCCAGCCGCTGGGCCGCGGCGCGGGCCAGGCGGCGCCCGTGGTGCACGAGGGCGATGGCCATCGACTTGGTTCGCTCGCGGGCGCGAATGCCCCGCCGCGCGCCCGCGAGGGCGTGCCGGACTATGACGCGTCTTGCCAGACCAAGCCGGTCCATCAAAGCCTCTTCGTCTGCCCGTCGTGTCTCGCCGGCCGCTCTCCGTCCAAATCCCGGTGAGACGGTCGTGCCCAGCATTCCCTGCAACGCCTGCAACACCGGCTCCGGATCGTCCGCCCAGGCGGGCGCGCGCAGCTCGCCTTCGGAGACCGCGCGGTGCCCAAACCGCTCGAGGAAGTCGTGGAGCCACGCACCCAGGTCCGCGGGGACCTCGCTGTTGCGTTGCAGCTCCGCCGCCCCCTGCGCCGGGGGCCTTCGAAGCCACGCCGTCCATTCCGGCCGCCGGTCTGCTTCCGCCGCCAGCTCCTGGAGCGCCGTTGCGGGTTCGGCGCTCTCCAGCCCCTCGAGGCCGCCCACGAGACGGTTGACCCGCGCCGCCGAACCGCGGCCGGTGGCCGCGCTCACCAGCCGCTCCAGCAGCGCGAGGCGCACGGCCGAAGCGCCCGACGTCGCGATGTGCGCGGCGGCCACGCGCCGCCCCGCCTCCACGAAGCCCTCGAGCCGGCGGGCCAGCGCGGCCGGGCTGGCGGTGGGCGCCACATCGGATGACGACAAGCGTTCCACGAGATCCGCGCAGGCCTCGACCTCCAGGGGCAGCCGCCCGGCCAGCCCCAGGAGGCGCCAGGCCACGCCCGCCAGTGCCGGCACGCCCGCCGCGCGCACGTGGATGAGCGCGCCACCGGAGGCCTCGCCCAGGACCAGACGCTCGGCGTCACGGACGCTGAACCCGGGCAGGCGCGCCAGGACGCCCGCGCTCGCGGAGAGGTTGAGGTAGACGTGCTGGCGGTGCAGGACCAGGAACGGCGGCGCGTCCGGGGCACGCAACCCGGCCGTCTCCGTCACGGCCTGGAACCCGTGCTCGAGGAAGGCCGCCACGGTGGTCCAGGTCAGCGGCGTGATGGGTCCGGGCAGCACCTCGCCCACGTTGGCGCGGGTGAGCCGGCGGACGCGGGGATCGCTCACCTCCAGGTCCGAGACGGGCGCGGTGATGGGCCGAGACTGCAGCAGGGCCAGGCCCGAATCGCCGAGGGCCCACTCCACGTCCTGCGGGGCGCCCAGCAGGTCCTCCGCTCGTCGCGCCAGCGCCACCACCGCGGCGAGTTCGGCCCGGCCCAGGCTCGCGCCCTCCCTCCACTCCTGGACGGTCCCGTCCTCACGGCGGCCCACGTAGCGATCCGGAGTTACGGCGCCCGAGACCACGGCCTCGCCGCGGCCCGCGTGCGACTCCACGAGCCAGGCGGAGGGATGCCGGGGATGGCGGGTGAAGGCGACGCCCGCCGCGCGCGGCTCCACGAAGCGCTGGACGAGCACGGCCATCGCCCCCGGCCCCGAGGCCCCCACGGCGCGGGCGTACCCCGCGGCGGCCGTGGCCGATTCGAGGCAGGCCTGCGCGGCCCGGACGACGTCCTCCGTGCCGCGCACGTCGAGGACCGTGCGGTACTGGCCGGCGAAGCTGGCCTCGTCGGTATCCTCGAGCGTAGAGGAGGAGCGGACGGCGACCGTCCCTTGGAGCCTCGCGTAGGCCGCACGCAACGCGTCGGACCGCGCGGCATCGAGCGAGCCGTCCCCCGCGAGCAGCACGAACCCGTCCGGCACGGGGAGGCCGCGCCGCCGCAGGAGGGCGAGGGTGAAGGCCTTGGCGCCGACCCGAGGGCGGTCGCCGTCGCCGACCTCATCCAGCCACAGGATGTCGCCCACGAGGTCCAGGCCTCAGGGCCGCGGGGAGGCGGCCGGCGACGGCGGGGCGGGACGGGGCAGGGTCTCGGGCATGTCGGCCAGCACGTAGGCCACGATCGCCACCGCGGCTGTCCCCAGCGCCAGCTCCCGCGGGTCCACCTTGTCGAGGGTGTCGGCGGGGGAGTGGTGCCAGTCGAAGTACCGCGTGGTGTCGAGGCGCAGGCCGAGCAGGGGGACGGACGCGGCGTGGAGCGGCTCGATGTCCGCGCCCCCGCCACCGGAGACCACCGCATCGGCGCCGAGCGGGCGCAGCAGGCCGGCCAGGTCCTGGAGCAGCTCCAGCCCGCCGGGGCCGACGGTGGCGGACAGTCCCGTGGGCCGGCCCCCGCCGCTGTCCGTTTCCAGGGCGGCCACGTGCCGATCGAGCTCCGCCGCGTGGGCCTCGGCGTAGGCCTTGGCGCCGCGCAGGCCGTTCTCCTCGTTCATGTAGAGCACGCCGCGCACCGTGCGCCGCGGCCGGAGGTCGAGCGCCTTGAGCAGGCGCAGCGTCTCCATCACCATGGCCACGCCCGCGCCGTCGTCCACGGCGCCGGTGCCGAGGTCCCAGGAGTCGAGGTGCGCGCCGATGAGGAGGACCTCGTCGGGCGCCTCCCGGCCCTCGAGGTCGGCCACGACGTTGGCGGACGGGGCGTCGGGGAGGGTCCGGCAGCCCAGGCGGAGGCTCAGGCGCACCGTCTCGCCCGAGGCCAGCAGCCGGTGGATGAGGTCCGCGTCCTCCGCCGTGATGGCCGCGGCGGGGATGCGCGGGACGGGGTCTTCGTAGGACACGGCTCCCGTGTGGACGAGCCGGGCGGACAGTGTCCCCACGGAGCGCACGAGGGCCGCCACCGCCCCCAGCCGGGCCGCCGCCGCCGCGCCGCGCGTGCGCTGGACCACCGCGCCGCCGTAACCCGTCATGCCGTTCACGGTCATCGGCACGTTGAACAGCACGATCTTTCCGCGGACCGCCCCCGGGCCCAGGGCCTGCAGGCCCTCGATGCCCATGGCCTCCACCACCTCGGCGGTGAGGCCCGCGGCGGGCGTGGGCTCGCTGCCGCCCAGCGCCGTGACCAGGACGCGCTGCGACGTCGGCGCGACGAGCTCCGCTTCCTCCACGCCCCGCACCCAGTGCGGCACCATGACCTTCTCCGTGCGGACCGTGAGGCCGTACGATCGCAGCCGCTCCGCGGTCCAGGCCGCGGCGGCCTCCGCGCCGGCGCTGCCCGTCAACCGCGGTCCGATCCGGTCCGTGAGGTGTTGGAGGAGCGAATAGGCCTCGCCTTCCACCATCTCCGCCCCGGTGATCCGGCCCGCCACGGCGGCGTGCGCCGCGGCTACCGGCCGGGGCCCCACCGAAGCCGATCCCGCCGCGGCCATCCCTGCCAGCGCGGCCACCGCGGCGGCGCGCCCCATGTCCGTCAGCGGAGCGGCGCGCCCGCGATCCGCTCCAGGATCGCGATGGGCGCCTTCTCGGGGAGCGCGAGCGACTCGCGGGACACGATGAAGGTCTGCTCGAGGGCGTAGCAGCCCGCCAGCACGGCGTGGCTGACCATGTCCGTGAACACCATCCAGGTCGAGCCCGCGGGGAAGCGCAGCGTGGCCTTGCCGCCCTCCTCCTGGAACGCGCGGTTCTCCTTCAGGTAATCGTGGAAGGAGAGCATGAAGCGGTCGTAGGGCGAGCGCACGGCCACGGGCAGGCCCGCGGCCCGGGCCAGCCTCCGCAGGACGCCGTCCAGGCCCCCGCGGCGGGACCGCGCCAGCAGCCCGGAGGCGGTGGCGAAGCGGGCCGCCAGCTCCTCGAAGGTGCCGCCGCTCGCCCATACGCGCGCGTCGGCGGGGTTGACGTTCGTGAACACGCGCAGGATGCGGTCGCCGTGGGTCGGCCGGGTCGGAAAGGCGTCCACGTGGACGAGGTCGTTGCGGGAGCGCAGGGGCAGCTCCCGGTCCGCCTCTTCTTCCGAGCGGAAGCTCGCGAAGTCCACCCGCCATCGCGCGGAGTAGGCGGGCAGGATGGAGGCGGTGAACCGGACCACGCTGCGCGAGTACTCGCGGAGGACGCGGGCCAGGCCGTCCTCCGATCCGCCCGCGGCGCCCGTGACCCGATCCTCGGCCGGGCGATAAGCGATGTTCTTGTGGTAGGCCGCGCCGCTCGGACGCTGGCGCAGCAGGAGCGCGCGATCCTCTTCGGCCAGGGCGAACGGCGTGCGCGGGAACAGCAGGATCCGTCCCTCCTCGAGGACCCGCCGGTAGCGGTCCTCGTCCTCGGGGCACGGCGCGTCGACGGCCTCGATGAGGGACGGCGTCATGGCGCGGCGGCCCGATTGTAAGGGTGCCGCCGCACGGGTGTCACCACGGGCGCGTGACGAGCTCGTAGACGAAGGCGATGCCCAGGAAGACGAGGGTGAGCGTCGCGCCGTGGGGGAACCGCATCTTCACGCGGTTCCACGCCCAGGCCGCGGCGAGCAGGACGGGGACCATGAGCGCCACCACGGCCAGGCCAAAGGCGAAGCCGAGCGTGCCCGCCCAGGGGCCGAGGGGGGCGGCGCCGAGGACCCCGCCCCACAGCAGATAGAGATGGAGGACGTAGACGAGCAGGGTCTCGTGGCCGAGCAGTGCCAGGGTGCGAACGCCGGGCCAGCCGCGCCGCGATACGCCCTCCACCACGCGCAGGAGCAGGAGCAGGCCGCCCAGCCGCAGGAGGGCATAGCCCGGCGACGGTCCCCAGAACGGCACCGTGTCCTTGAGGGCGAACGCCAGCACCGCGCCCGCGATCAGGAGGAGGCCGCCCCAGGCGACCGCCCGCCGGCGCCGGACCGCGGGGTCCTGGCGGCCCAGGGCCGCTCCCGCCACCGCACCGGACAGGACGAACGTCGCATACGGGAAGAGGGGGAACGTGGACGGAACGCTCGCGTTGTCTAGGTACGCGCCGAGGACGGGCGGCAGCGCGCGCGAGACGCCGGAGGCCCAGATCCCGGGCGCGGCGGCGAGGACGCCGGCGGCGGCCACGGCCGCGGCGGCGATCCA
>DAINRN010000272.1:0-5579 GCA_036741815.1 Acidobacteriota bacterium | reverse complement strand
TCCTGGAGAGCGCCGTCGAGGGCCCAGGCAAAGCCATGGAAGGGGCAGCGCAGCTCGCTGCAGTGGCCGTCGTAGTCCTTCAACCGCCGTCCCCGGTGAAGGCACGCGTTGCGATAGGCCTTGATTGTTCCCGAACGGGTCCGCAGCACCACAAACGACATGCTGGCGATCTCGTAGACATGGAAGTCACCGGCGCGCGGGATCTCCTCTTCGCGCTGGAGGCGGTGGGCTCGGGCAGCGATCCCGCCGCGGCGCCGCTCGAGCCCACGCTGCCCTCCATCGCGGTCCTTCCCTTCGCGGACATGAGCCCCGGCCGGGACCAGGACTACTTCTGCGAGGGCCTGGCCGACGAGCTGATCAACGCCCTGACGCGACTGCGCGGCGTGCGCGTGGCTGCGCGCACCTCCTCCTTCCAGTTCAAGGACGCGTCCCTCGACGTGCGGGCGATCGCGGAGCGGTTGAAGGTGAGGACGGTGCTCGAGGGCAGCGTGCGGAAGGCCGGAGACCGGCTGCGCATCATGGTCCAGCTCATCGAGGCCGAGGGCGGCTACCACCTCTGGTCCGAGCGCTACGACCGCGAGCTGAAGGACGTCTTCGCCATCCAGGAGGAGATCGCGGAGAGCGTGGCGCGGGCCCTCAGCGTCGTGCTCACCGACCGCGAGCGCGACACCCTCCAGCTCCGCCCCACGTCGAGCCTCGAGGCCTACGATGCGTACCTCAAGGGCCGGCGCTGCCTGGCGCGCGTGTCCACGGACCTGCGGTTCGCGGCGCCGTTCTTCCGCCGCGCCATCGAGCTGGATCCCCGGTTCGCGCTGGCCTGGGCCGGCCTGGCCGAGGCCGGCTTCTGGCTCTACTCGTGGTGGGGCGGCCACCCCGACCACCTGCGCCAGGCCGAGGAGGCCAGCCGCCGGGCGCTGGAGCTGGCCCCGGAGCTGGCCGAGGTCCACGTGGCCCGGGGCGCAGCCCTCATGTTGAGCCGGCGATACGACGAGGCCACCTCCGAGTTCGAGGCCGCCATCCGGCTGAACCCGCGCCTGTGGGACGGCCATTACTTCTTCGGCCGCATGCGCTTCGAGCAGGGTTCGTACGACGCGGCCGAGGCCCTGTGGAAGAAGGGCATCGAGGTGCGGCCGGACGACTACCAGCTCCCGGTGATGATCGCCATGATCTACCGCCGCCAGGGCCGCACCGCGGAGCGCGATGCCACCCTCCGGCGCGGCCTGGAGATCGCGCGCAAGCACCTGGAGGCGAACCCCGACGACACGCGGGCCATGTACCTGAGCGCGGGCGCCCTCATCGACCTGGGCCAGCGCGAGGAGAGCCGGGCGCTGCTCGAGCGCGCCCTCCAGCTGGCGCCGAACGACCCGTCGGTCCTTTACAACGCCGCCTGCGTCTACGCGCTCTCGGACGACCGCGAGCGCTCGCTCCAGGCCCTGGCCGCCTGCCTCCAGGGCGGCTGGGGCAACCGGGAATGGATCGCCCACGATCCCGACTTCGATCGAATCCGTGACGATCCGCGCTTCCAGGCCCTCTTGGAAGGGCCGCCGGAGGGCCGGGCCCGCCCGGGCTCCTGAGGTGGGCGGGGACCGGGACCGCGCGAGGGACTACTTCGAGAACCTCGCGCCCGAGTACGACCGCGCGTTCCGTCTCCAGGGCCGGGGGCCGCTGAACGCCGTCGTCAACCGCCTCTTCCGCGGGCGGACCTTCGCGCGCCGCATGCGCCTGCTGGAGGACCTCTTCGCGCGGCTCCGCCTGGACGGCAAGTCCGTGCTGGACCTCGGGTGCGGCAGCGGGCAGGTCTCGCTCCTGGCCGCGGCCATGGGGGCCACCGTGCACGGGATCGACATCGCGCCCGCCATGCTGGCCCTGGCCCGCGAGGCCGCCGCCCGCGCCGGCCTCGCCGACCGGGCGCGCTTCACGGAAGGCGACCTCTCGCGGGACGACCTCCCCGAGGCCGACGTGGTCCTCCTCGTGGGGGTGGTGGAGTACTACCGCGACTTCGGCGCGCTCGTGGCCCGCGCCGGGCGCGCGGCGCGCGAGACGCTCGTGATCGCGCACGCCAACCGCGTCCTCTATCGCATGGCCCTGCGCCACGCCATGGCCCGGCTGAGCAGGCTGAACCTCTACTACCACCCGATGCACGCGGTGGCGGCCGCGGGGCACGCCTCCGGCCTCCGGCTGGCCGAGGAGATCCGCGAGCACGCCTTCTCGATCCTGGTCCTGGCGCGCGACCCGGCGGCCACGGTGACGGCTCGAGGGTGACAGGCCGGCGCGCCGTCCTCTCCGTGGACCTCGACGAGTGGTACCACTGCCGCTGGGCCACGGGATCCCCGCGCGCGCGCTGGAAGGACACGGCGGCCTTCTTCCGCGACCACTACGGCGGCGATGCCCCCCGTGGCGAGCTGCGCGAGCCCACGCGCCGCATCCTGGACCTCTTCGACCGCCTGCGGGTGCGCGCCACCTTCTTCATCCTGGGCGAGGTGGCCACGTTCTACCCCGACCTCGTGCGCGAGATCGAGGCGCGGGGCCACGAGGTGGGCTGCCACGGCTTCCACCACGTGGACATCGACCTGCTCGGGCCGGAAGGCTTCCGCCGCGAGCTGACCGAGGCCCGGCGCGTCCTGGCCTCGCTCATCTCGCGTCCGCCCATCGGGTACCGCGCGCCGAACCTGCTCGTCCGGGACTGGATGATCCCCGTCCTGCGGGACCTCGGCTTCCGCTACGACGCCTCGGTCTGCACGGCGCGCGGCCTGCTGGGCAAGGACTTCGGCCACGAGCACCGGGCCTCGGCCCCCTACCGCTTCCGCGACCGCTTCTCCCGTCCCGATCCCGCCGGCGACATGGTGGAGATCCCTCTGCCCACCTTTCCCGTCCTTCGCCTGCCCGCCGCCACCGGAATCATGACTCGGGTGGCGGGCCGCGCGTGGACGCTGGTGGCCCTCCGCCACGCGCTCCGCTCGGGCGACGCGCAGTACTACTTCCACCCCTACGAGCTCGGGCCCCGCCCCGCGATCCCGCTCTCCATCCGGGAGCGGCTCTTCCTGCGCCGGCTGGGGCCGTGGATGGAAGGCGCTGTGGAACACATCGTTCTCCGCCTTCGCTCCTGGGGGGCGCGCTTCGTGACCGCGGGAGAGCTGGCCGACGCACAGTAGGCTTCAGACCTAGAAGGGGCAGTTGCCCGGGCTGGGCTCGTCGATCCGGAGCAAAGCACCGGGAGGCACAAGGTACGTCACGACGTTGGTCGCCGGCTCCGACGTCTCGTTGCGGGCGATGTGCGCATGGTCGCCGACGTCGACGAACCCCTCGCCGGCATGGCGAACGGTCGGGGCGCAGTTGGGATCGTCGGACTCGTAGAACGTCATCGTGCCCTCCACCACCGAGATGAAGACGGGGCCGGGGTGGCTGTGCCAGCCGCTCTGGGCCCCGGGCTGGAACGCGATCGTTTGCACGGCGATGTCGAGTGCGGGCGCGGCCTTGACTTTCACGTTCCAGCCGTCCTCCGCCTCTCGCTTGACGTTGATCTTCTCGGCGAACGTGCCCCGACCGATCAGGGTCGAGGTCGTTCCTGAAGGAGGAGTCGCCCACACGATGCCGGCGGAGACCGCCGCCGCCACCACGAACCCCGCGAGAATTCGCTTCCCCAGACGAGCCATCGACATATCAACCTCCTGGAGGGCCATCACCACCCTCCGGCAACCGTAATTCGGGTCCCACTTGAACGGCGTGGGCATGGTCGGCGGCGCGTGGAAGGTGCGCAAGGGAGAGGGGCTGAAGAGGGTCTGAAGGTTGGATGAACGCGCTATCCCACTGAGCCGCCGGGCGAACGACCCATCCAGTCGCTATAATGCGATCTCCCCGCCGGGAGCGCTCCCGTGGCCTCGGTAGAGAAACCCATCCCGCCGGACGTGGAGCTTGACCTGGCGCGCTACGAGTTGCGCCGCCACGGCCGCGTGGAGAGGCTCGAGAAGCTCCCCATGGAGCTGCTCATACTCCTGGCCGCCGAGCGGAAGGGGCAACTCGTCGCCCGGTCCGAGATCCTGGACCGCCTCTGGGGCAAGGACGTGTTCGTCGATGCCGACGCGGCCATCAACACCGCGGTGCGGAAGGTGCGGCGGGCGCTCGGCGACGATCCCGATTCCCCGCGGTTCCTCGAAACGGTCGTGGGCAAGGGTTACCGCTTCGTGGGGCCGATCGTCGTCATCCCCGGCTCCGAGGCCACGCCCAAGGCCCCTGACGGCTCGGGCCCTTCAGACGGAACCTCGGTCTCCAGGAGTTGGGCTCTCGGCTCGCCGTCGCGACGCGGGCTCGTGGCGGGCGCCGTCGTGGCGCTTCTGGCGCTGGCGCTGGCGCTGGGCGGGTTCTGGCTCGCTCGGCGAGGAAGCCAAACGGCCGCCCCGGCCCCCCCCAGCTCCTCGGCCTCGAAGCGGATAGCGGTGCTTCCGTTCGAGAACCTGGGCGCGGCGGAGGACGGCTACTTCGCCGACGGGATGACCGACGAGGTGCGCAGCAAGCTCGCGGGGCTGTCCGGCCTCGCGGTGATCGCGAGCGCCAGCGCGAGGCAGTACAAGGGCACGACCAAGCCGCCCGAGCAGATCGCAAGGGAGCTGGAGGTCGGCTATCTCCTGTTCGCCAAGGTCCGCTGGCAGAAGTCGGGGCCGGCGAGCCGGATCCGCCTGACGTCCGAGCTGGTGGAGCTGGGAGGCGGGGGCGCGCCGACGACGCGGTGGCAGGAGGCCTTCGAAGCCGACCTCTCGGACGTGTTCCGCGTGCAGGCGGAGATCGCGACGAAGGTGGCGCAGTCGCTGGAGGTGGCGCTGGCGGGGAAGGAGCGCGGTCGGCTCGCCGTACGTCCCACGTCGAACCTCGCGGCGTACGATGCCTACCTCAAGGGCCAGGAGATCGAGAAGGAGGGCTTCAATCCGGCGGCGCTGCGGCGGGCGGCGGCACACTACGAGCAGGCGGTGGCGCTGGATCCCGCCTTTCCCCAGGCCTGGGCACGCCTCTCCGTCAGCCGCTCCGGGATCTACGCCGGCAGTACGCCCGCGCTGCAGGATGCGGAGGCGGCGAGGAAGGCGGCGGAGCGGGCACTGGAGCTGGCGCCCGGCATGCCCGACGGGCACCTTGCCCTCGGGGATTACTACGAGTGGGTCAAGGAAGACCACGAAAAGGCCCTCGAGGCGTACGCTCGCGGAATGAGGGTCGCGCCCGACGACGCTCTCCTGCTCCAGGCTTCGGCGGTCGCCGAGCGAAACCTGGGGCGGTGGGAGGAGGCCCTCGCGCAACTGCATCGGGCCCGGGAGCTGGACCCCCGCTCGTGGGAGGGCGAGGGTTGGCTCGGGACCCTGCTTCTCTCGCTCCGCCGCACCGCCGAGGCCCGCGAGGCGTTCGACCGAGGTCTCGTCCTCGCCCCGGCAAACCTCAACCTGATCCACTTGAAGGCCACGACGTTCCTTCAGGAAGGGGACCTCGCGCGGGCCAGGGCGGCCTTGGCCGCGACACCGAAGGCGGTGGAGCCTGCGGCCCTCCTGGCTTTGGTTGCTAGTAGTGACCGCCACTGGGTGCTCGACGAAGCGCAGCGG
>DAINRN010000271.1:3569-5581 GCA_036741815.1 Acidobacteriota bacterium | reverse complement strand
CCTCGTTCATGGTCACGGTCAGCGACAACACCGCCACCAACGTCCTCATCGGCCGGCTGGGGATGGACAGCGTGAACGCCCTGCTCGCCGCCCAGGGGCTGAAGGAGACGCGCCTGCGCCGGCGGATGCTGGACCTCGCGGCGGCCCGTGAGGGCCGCGAGAACACATCCACGCCGCGGGAGATGGCCTCGCTCCTCGAGGCGCTGTACCGCGGCCGCGTCCTCGGCAAGGCCCTGACCGACGACCTCTTCAAGCTGCTGAGCGCCGCCAAGGACAAGTACATCCCTCGCGGCCTGCCCGCGGACGTGGTGGTCGCCAACAAGCCGGGCTGGCTCGACGGCGTCCGCACCGATTCCGGCATCGTCTTCGTGAAGGACCGGCCGTTCGTGATCAGCGTCATGACCACGTACGTGGCGGACGAGACGGCCGCCGAGGCCACGATCAGCCGCATCGCCGCCGCGGCCTGGCGCCACTTCGATCGCCTCGGGCGCGCCTCGCCCTACGGCCGGCTGCTCTCCACGCGCTGATACGAGCCCTGGGTTGCCCTAGTTCTTGGCCGCCGGCGGCTGCTTCTTGCATGTCTCGCTGCCGAGCGGAGTCCACTTGCCCTCGATCTGGCCTTCCCAGGCGTGGGTCAACGAGCCGTCCGCGCCCTTGGTGAAGGTGTCGCGGACCGTCATCTTCTTCCCGCCCATCGCCATGTCCCCGGTGAAGACGATCTTGTTGCCCTCCCAGCCCGAGGCGGTCTCGTGCGAGTACGCGCCCATGTTGTCCACCCAGAGCATCACGTACTGCTTCGTGCCCGGGTCATAGGTCATGTGGAACATGCCCTCCATCGCCCCGGGCATGCCCGCCATGGAGCTCTTCACCATCCCGCTCTGCCAGTAGCCGCCCAGGTCGGAGTGGCTCCGGACGGTGCCCTTGTTGGTGCCGGCGGGCCCGAAGGGCGAGGCCTCCGACTTGCCCTCGCAGTTCCAGCTCCCGTCGAAGGCCTTCAGGTTGGCCATCTCCGCGGCGGGCTTGGGCGGCGCGTCCGGGGCGGCGATGGAGGGCACGGCCGCCGCGAAGGTTGCGGCGGCGAGTATCGCGGTGATCGATCGTGTGGTCATGGGTGTCTCCTTTCCTATGTTCGAGGCTAGCGCGGGGTATCCGCCCGCGCAAGGACCGGGGCGCATGTTGGGCGCCGCGCCGCCTCGCCCGCCGCGCTTGACCGGCGATGCGCGGCGCGCCTATGCTCGCCCCGTGAACCCCCCGCCGCCCGTGGCCCCGCTCGGCACTCTGGAGACCGAGGTGATGGACGTGGTCTGGCGGCACGACGGCGAGCCGCTCGTGCGCGACGTCCACGCGGCTCTTCAGGGCCGCCTGGCCTACACCACGGTCATGACCACCATGGACCGCCTCTTCAAGAAGGGGCTGCTCGAGCGGCGCAAGCAGGGACGCGCGTTCGCCTACCGGGCGCGGGTCACGCGCCGCCAGCTCGTGCTCGACGCGGGGGCGGGCCTCATCCGCGGCCTCATCGACAGCGAGGGCGAGCCGGCGCTCTCGTTCCTCGTGGACGCGGTCACGGAGCGCGACCGCGAGCTGCTGGACAGCCTGGAGCGCCTGGTGCGCGAGAAGAAGCGCCAGGCGAAGGGCCGATGACCTTCGGGCTGCTGGGGACGGCCGTCGCGCTCGCGGCCTTCGCGGCGGTCACGGTCACGGTCTCGGCGGCGGTCGCCGTGCTCTGGCCCGGCGTCGCTTCCGCCGCGGGTCCGCTGCCCGCGCGCGGCCGCGCGCGGCTGCTGTACGCCCTCCGGTTGCTGCCCGTGGTCCTGGGCGCGCTCGCCGCCGTCGCCTTGACGGGGTCGGCGTGGGCCCGCTACGAGCCGCGGCACGCGTCCGAGACGCCGGGCCTGCTCCTCGCGGCCGCGGTGGGGCTCGCCCTGGCGCTCCTGGCCGCGGCCGCGCTCCGCGGCGCGCGCGCGTTCCGGGCCGGCGGCGCCCTCGCGCGCGGATGGACGGCCGCGGGCACG
>DAINRN010000271.1:3126-3559 GCA_036741815.1 Acidobacteriota bacterium | reverse complement strand
AGCGGCAACTTCAGCTCGCCGGTACCGGGTGACGCGGGCACGCCCGTGCACCTGCCCGGCGTCGCGGTGCCCGCGTTCCGCATCGCCCATCCGTGGCCGGTGGTCTGCGTGGTCGGGGCCGTCCGCCCGCGCCTGTTCGTGGCCGAGACCGTGCTTCACGCCTGCACGCCCGCCGAGCTGGCCTCGGTGCTCGCGCACGAGGCAGGGCACGTCGCCGCGCGCGACAACCTGAAGCGGCTGGTGGCGAAGTTCCTGCCCGACGCCATGCACTGGATCCCGTCCGGCCGCGCGCTCGACAAGGCGTGGGAGAGCGCGTCGGAGGCCGCGGCCGACGCGCGCGCCGCGGCTACGCGGCCCGGCGGCTCGCTCGACCTGGCGGCGGCCCTGCTGCGCGTGGCGCGCCTGGCCACGGGCGGAGGGATCGAGCTTCCCG
>DAINRN010000271.1:2640-3116 GCA_036741815.1 Acidobacteriota bacterium | reverse complement strand
CGGGCGCTCTTCGACGGGGAGAGCGTCGCCCCGCGCGTCCGCCGTCTGCTGAGCGAAGAGGCCGCAGCTCCCGCCAGCGGCCGGGCGGTCGCCGTGTGGACTGCGCTGCTGGCCCTGCCCGCCGCGCTTCTCGCCGCGTCGTTCGAGCCTTCGGTCCTGCAGTTCGTCCACCACGTCGCGGAGACCCTCGTCCAGGCGCGCTGATCTACTACTGCTGGTAGTAGCCGCACCCGCTTCATAGACTCCCTCCGAACCCGTCGCAGCACCGCCCGCAGAAGAAAGGAACACCGATGTCCACTCGGCGTCGCGCGCGCTCCATCCTCGTCCGGCTTTTCCAGCTCGCGCTCCTGAACGTCCCCGCCCCATCGCTCCTCGCGCTGCCGGACGAGGAGCCGATCGCGGTGACGGGCTCCGTGCGGGACGCCACGGGCGCGGCGGTGCCGCGGACCCAGACCGACCCGATCGGCATCGCCGAC
>DAINRN010000271.1:0-2630 GCA_036741815.1 Acidobacteriota bacterium | reverse complement strand
GCCGAAGGCCCTCGTCTCGCTCCTCGACGCCCAGCGGGCCGTCGTGGCCAGCGGGCGCACCAGCAACGAGGGCCGCTACTCGGTGGGCGCCCCCGCGCCGGGCCGCTACATCGTGCTGTTCGAGGCCCGCGGCTTCGCCGAGCGCACCGACATCGTGGAGGCGCGGGCGGAGGCCCCCGCGGTCCTCGACGTCTCGCTCTCGCTGCGCCCCGTCGAGGAGACGGTCACGGTGACGGCCTACCCCGGCGTGATCGAGGACGTGGAGCGGATCCCCCAGGCGGTGAACCTCATCAACCGCGAGGAGATCGAGCTGCGGGCCAAGGCGGTGGCGGCCCAGGTGGCCGAGGGCGAGGTGGGGGTCCACCTGCAGCGCACGAGCCCCTCCATGTCCGGGATCTACGTCCGTGGCTTCACCGGGAACAAGGTCAACGTCTTCGTGGACGGCGTGCGCTACTCGACGGGTTCCCAGCGCGGCGGCGTCAACACCTTCCTGAACCTGAACGATCCCGCGGACCAGGGCTCGGTGGAGATCCTGCGCGGGCCCAGCAGCACGCAGTACGGCAGCGACGCCATCGGGGGGTCCGTCCAGTTCCTGCCGCGCCCGCTCTCCTTCTCGGGCGGCGGCCAGCGCTTCAGCGGCGCCTTCGGGACGCAGTTCGGCAGCGCCGACGTGAGCTACGGCGGCGACCTCACGGCGGCCTGGTCGGCGGAGACGGTGTCGGTGCAGGGCACGCTGCACGGCCGCCGCAACAACACCCTGCGAACGGGCGATGCGCTGGACACCCACAACGCGGTCACGCGGTTCCTCGGCCTCCCGTCCGACCTCGTGCTCGACGACGGCCGCCTGCCCGACACGGCGTTCACCCAGTACGGCGGGTCCTTCCGCGCGGCCTGGGCCCTGTCGCCGCTGACCCAGGTCACGGCCAGCTACCGCCGTGGCCAGCAGGACGGCGGCAAGCGCTACGACCAGCTCCTGGGCGGCGACGGCAACCTGGTGGCCGATCTGCGCAACCTGATGATGGACCTGGCCAGCGTGCGGCTGGAGAGGCGGGCGATGGGATGGTTCGACCACGCCACCATCGGCTACTCGTTCAACACCCAGCGCGAGGAGCGCGTCAACCAGGGCGGCAACGGCAACCCGCGCGCGTCCATCAACCACGAGTACGAGCGCACCAGCGTGCACGGGCTGCAGGGATCCCTGGTCAAGCAGGCCGGCCGCCACGCCCTGACCCTGGGCGGCGACTACTACCGCGAGCGCGTTGACGCGCCGTCCTTCGGCTTCAACCCCGTCTCCGAGGCGGTCAGTACGCGCCGCGGCCGCGTCCCCGACGAGGCGCGCTTCAAGAGCGGCGGCGTCTTCCTCCAGGACGTGTGGGACGCCACCAACGACCTGGACGTGGTGGCCAGCGTCCGCTGGAACACCGCCACCTACGATGCGCGCGCCGCGGACAGCCCCATCGTCAACGGCGCCCCGCTCTGGCCGGACGATCACCTGAACGTGGACCGCGTGACGTTCCGCACCGGCCTCGCCTGGAGCCCGACCGGCGCCCTCACGGTTGCAGGCACGGTGAGCAGCGGCTTTCGCGCGCCCCACATCACCGACCTCGGCACCCTGGGCCTGACGGGATCCGGCTTCGAGGTCTCCTCGCCGGAGCTGGAGGGAATGGGGGCCACGGTTGGCACCACGGCCAACGCCAGCGCCGTCTCCTCGGGCCAGCCCGTGGAGCAGCAGAAGCCCGAGCGCAGCCTCGGCTACGAGGGCTCGGTGC
The DNA here is from genome assembly GCA_036741815.1 of Acidobacteriota bacterium. Lineage (GTDB taxonomy): Bacteria > Acidobacteriota > Vicinamibacteria > Fen-336 > Fen-336 > DAINRN01. The sequence continues at coordinate 861 of DAINRN010000271.1, read as the reverse complement.
GCTGGCACACCTCCCGCTTCGATACCGACCTCGTGGCCTTCGTCAACGAAGTGGACGACAACATCACCAAGCAGACCCTCATCCTGCCCGCGGGCGCGGTGGGGACGACACTCGGCGACCAGGTCATCACCTCGCAGAACGCGAACGGGGCCGTCTTCGTGCCCGTGGCCACGAACCCCGTCCTGGTCCGGGCCAACTTCGACGACGCGCGGGTCTGGGGCATCGAGCACACGTCCGCGCTGCAGCTGGCCTCCTCCTGGCGCGTGTCCACCGTGTTCACGTACTTGAGCGCCCGCGACAAGCGCACCGACCTTCCCCCGAACATCGAGGGCGGCACGCCCGCTCCCGAGGCCTGGATCAACGTCCGCTACGCGCCGTCGGGCAAGGGCTGGTGGATCGAGCCCTACACCCGCCTGGTCGCGCGCAACGACGACCTCTCGACCCTGGACCTCGAGGACCGGCGCACGGGCGCCACCCGCTCCCGGAACAGCATCGCCGGCTTCTTCAACAACGGGGCGCGGGCGCGCGGCCTGGTGGACCCCGGTCCGGACGGCGCGGTGAACACGCCCGACGACTTCCTCATCGCGACCGGCGAGACCGTGGCCCAGGTCCAGGACCGCGTCCTCGGCGCGGGGGTCAACTCCGCCCCCATGATCCGGGAGATCCCAGGCTACGCGCTCTTCGGCGTGCGCGCCGGCTTCCGGTTCGGCGGACGCCACCAGGTCCTGCTGGACCTCGAGAACATCGGGGACAAGAGCTACCGGGGCGTGAGCTGGGGCCTGGACGGGCCCGGCCGCAACCTCTACGTGCGGTACAACCTGACCTTCTGATCCGTCAGGCCGCTGCGACGCCTACTTCAAG
>DAINRN010000270.1:3340-5600 GCA_036741815.1 Acidobacteriota bacterium | reverse complement strand
CGGAGAACGAACAGGGGCGCGATATAGTTCTATTAGTTCAGTGTCAGGACACTAGTGCGCTGCGACCTGCATGTCCATTCCCGCCACTCGGGTCCGTCCGACCTCGGCCCGCTCGGCCTACTGACCGACGAGTCCTACTCGGAGCCCAGGGCCGTGTACGGCGAGGCCCGCCGCCGGGGGATGGGCCTCGTGACCCTGACCGACCACAACACGATCGCGGGCGCCCTCGAGATCGCGCCCCTGCCTCGCACGTTCATCAGCGAGGAGGTGAGCTGCCTGCTGCCGGGCGGACGGGAGCTCCACATCGGCGTCTTCGACATCACCGAGGCCCAGCACGAGGTGATCGCGCGCCGCCGCGGCGACGCGGAGGCCCTCTTCGCGTACCTGGCCGAGGAGCGCATCCCGGCCGCGGCCAACCACCTGTTCTCGGCCCTGACCGGTCGGCGCCAGACCGCCGATCTCCACCACGCCCTCGCCAACGTGCCGCTGGTCGAGGCCCGCAACGGGATGATGTCGGAAGGGGTCAACGACTGCGCGGTCCGCGCCGGACGCGCGGCGGGCAAGGGAGCGGTGGGCGGGAGCGACGCCCATACCCTCGCCTCCGTGGCCGGGGCCTACACGGTGGTCCCCGGCGCCCGCACGCGCGACGACTTCCTCGACGGCCTCCGCCGCGGGCTGACCCTGCCCGCCGGCCGCTCGGGCGGCTACGCGCGGCTGACCGCCGACATCGCCCGCATCGCAGCCGGCGCCTACGGGTCGGCGGCGCGCGGCTGCGCCCACGGCCCCGCCGCCGCGGCGCGCCTGGCGGTCCTGGTCGCGGCAATCCCCCTGCTGCCGCTCCTCCCCTTCGTCACCGCGGCCGTGTTCCTCCACGAGCAGTTGTTCGCCCGCAGCCACGATCGCGCGTTCCGCACCCGCGGCCACGACGCCTGCGGCGAGGCCTTCGGCTGCGGGCCGCTCGGCCGCCCGGCATCGGCGGGCATGGCGAGCTGACGCGTGAACGCGCTGCTCAGCTCCGTGGACGCCTCGGACCGCCGGGTATCGGACCGCGTCCGCGGCTGGGCGCCTCCGCGCTGGTTCCGCGCCTGGATGCTCGGGGCCACCCGCTTCGGCGACGGCCCCGGCTGGGCCGCGGTGGGGCTGGGCCTGCTGGCGGCCGGGCCCCACGCGCGGGCGGCAGCGGCGGCCGCCACCCTGGCCGCGCTACTCGCCAGCGTCGCCTTCATGTCCCTGAAGCGTCGCTTCCGCCGGGCGCGACCCTGCGACCTGGCGCCGCACCCGATGTTCCACGTCCGGCCTCCCGACGCCTTCTCCTTCCCTTCGGGCCACACCATGAACGCCTTCGCCATCGCCGCCGTCCTCGCCCTCTCCTTTCCGTCCCTGGCCGCGCCCCTGGCCCTGCTGGCGGCGAGCATCGGCGTCTCGCGCGTGGTGCTCGGCCTCCATTTCCCGAGCGACGTCTGGGCGGGCGCCGCGCTGGGCACCTTCATCGGAGCGTGCGTGTACGCGCTCCTCCACTGAGGAGGCAGCCATGAGCCGCGGCTCCGCTCCGTGGCCTTCGCGGCGGGCGCCGTCGCCGGCGCCGCCGCCGCCACCGGATCGCGATCCCGGAGACGGCAACCGCGACGACCGCACCTGGCGGGGCTGGGATGCCGACGAGGATGACGATCCGGACGACGAGGACGACTGGCCGCGGCTACGACCCGGGGAGGGGCAAGTGGAAAATTCGTGGCCCCGCCCGCCGAGGTTAACCTCCCGTTCACGCCGCCGTCACACCGCCGTCACGAAGGCCCTTTAGCTTGCGCGCTGGTGTGCGAGGGATGGACGCGCGTTCCCGCATCGACAAGGAGGCACCGTTGATGTCAGCTCAGATTGTGCGGCGTGCTCTCGGTATGGCGGTGGCCCTGTTCCTCGTCTTGGGCGCCGTCGCGGATTCCGCAGCCCAGAACATGTTCTATCGGGAGGTGGAGAAGGAAGGGCGCATCTACGTCTTCGCCAACGCCCAGCGCTACGACGCGTGGGAGAAGAGCGGCGGAGCCGAGATCGGCGCCGCCCTCACCCGCCTCGGGTTCGGCCCCAACGGCGAGACCGTGATCTTCGACAGCGAGGACGCGGTGAACCTCTACCTCTTCAAGCACAACCAGCCCGGCGAGGTCTTCCCGAAGCCCGCGGCACCGGTGGTGTCAGCCTTCCCCTCCGGCAAGGTCAACGGCCTCGTCTTCGGCGACTTCTACTATTTCGAGGCGCTCATCCGTCTGTT
>DAINRN010000270.1:2376-3330 GCA_036741815.1 Acidobacteriota bacterium | reverse complement strand
GGACCACCATGACGCGAAGTTCGACCACCAGCAGGGCTTCTGGCTCCGCCGGGCGTACCTGGGCTACGACTTCGCGTTCAGCCCCACCATGAACATCCGCACGCGGCTGGAGATGAACAGCAACGGCCTCATGGCGGGCGGCAGCCTGACCCCCTTCGTGAAGGACGCCTACTTCAACTGGAAGTACCACGGGGCGCACCAGATACGCCTCGGCATCGAGCCCTCCCTCACCTTCGACTCGGAAGAGGGGTTCTGGGGCCTCCGTCACATCGAGAAGACGCCGGCCGACCTCTACGCCATCGACTCCTCGCGGGATTTCGGCATCGCCTTCAACGGGCCCCTTGGCGACACCGCGGTGAGCTACGGCTTCCAGTTCGGCAACGACTCCAGCCAGAACTCCGAGCAGGACAAGTTCAAGGTCGTTCGCTTCCTCGGCCTCTTCGAGCCGAAATCGGGCCTGCGACTGGAGGGCGTCTTCAACTACGGCAAGCGCCCCAGCGGCCAGGACCGCACCACGGCCAAGGGGCTCCTGGGCATCAAGAAGACTTCCTTCCGCGCCGCCGGTCAGTACCTGTGGCAGGAGCGCAAGTCGGGGACGGCCGCGGACGACACCAAGATCGACATCTGGTCGGCGTTCGTCAATTGGGACATCAAGCCCAAGAGGACGGCCGTCTTCGCCCGCGTCGACTCGGTGAAGGGCACGAAGGGCGACGACGACGTGGGGCTCCCCGGCGCCGACACCATCGCGTTCTGGGCCATCAGCAAGGACTCCCCGTTCAAGCTGTACATCGCGGGGCTCGAGTTCTGGCTGAGAGGCTCGATCCGCCTCAGCCCGAACGTCGAGTGGGTGACCTACGACGAGCCCGCGGGCGTCGCGGACATCCAGAACGACACGGTGGCGCGGCTGACCTTCTACTGGACCTTCTAGGGCAGAGCGAGCGCAGGGCGCCATGC
>DAINRN010000270.1:0-2366 GCA_036741815.1 Acidobacteriota bacterium | reverse complement strand
CGAAAATCGCTGCGACAAGGAGGATGAAATCAATGAGGCGTGCATTCATCGCGTTCGTGGCCGTGGCCCTGGGCTCGACGCTGGCCTGGGCGCAGGCGGTCCAGGTCGAGCCGAGCATCACTGCGTACCAGAAGACGTCGGGCGTCTCCGGCAACCTCTCGAGCGTCGGCTCCGACACCATGAACAACCTGATGACGCTCTGGGGCGAGTCCTTCGCGAAGATGTATCCCAACGTGAAGATCCAGGTCGAGGGAAAGGGCTCGTCCACGGCGCCCCCCGCCCTCATCGCCGGGACCGCGCAGTTCGGCCCCATGTCGCGCCCGATGAAGCCGACCGAGATCGACCAGTTCGAGAAGAAGTTCGGCTACAAGCCCACGATGATCCGGACGTCCTACGACGCGCTGGCCGTCTACGTGAACAAGGACAACCCTCTCGAAAAGGCCACGCTGGCCGACGTCGACGGCGCGTTCTCGAAGACGCGGCGCCGGGGCGGGAAGAACGTCAGCACCTGGGGCGGGCTCGGCCTCACCGGCGACTGGGCCTCCCGGCCCGTCAGCCTGTACGGCCGCAACTCGGCCAGCGGGACGTACGGCTTCTTCAAGGAGCACGTGCTGTCGAACGGGGACTACAAGGACTCCGTGAAGGAGCAGCCGGGATCGGCGTCGGTGGTCCAGGGGATCACCTCGGACCGCTTCGGCATGGGCTACAGCGGGATCGGCTACAAGACCTCGGGCGTGAAGGTCCTCGCCCTCGCCGAGAAGTCCGGGGGTGCGTTCTCCAGCGGGAGCTACGAGGATGTCGTGAGCGGGAAGTACCCGCTGGCACGTTTCCTCTACCTCTATGTCAACAAGGCGCCGGGCAAGGGGCTCGACCCCGTGGTGCACGAGTTCCTGAGCCTGGTCTTGAGCCGCGAGGGACAGGAGATCGTGGTCAAGGACGGCTACTACCCGTTGCCCGCGAAGATCGTGCAGGAGGAGCTGGCGAAGCTCCGCTGACCCCGCGCGGAGTTAACGACCCGTTAACCCGCCGGAAACGTGGCGTTGACGTGCGGCCGCTAGGATCGGGACGGCGGGCGTTGCGCCGTCCCAGCGCCGCTCCTCCGGGAGGTTGCCGTGATCGAAGTCCCTCCAATCCTCCGCCTCCCGCTCATCCTGGCGGTCGCGCTCTCGGCCGGGGCCTGCAGCACGGAGAAGGAGGCGGCGGCTCCGCCCCCGCCGCCTCCCGCGGCGTCGGCGGCGCCCGCCGGTGCCAGCCCGGCTGCCGCGCCGGACGCGGCCGTGAAGGTCGACCCGGGCCTCACGCCCTATGAAAAGACGAGCGGCGTCTCCGGCGCCCTCTCGAGCGTGGGCAGCGACACCATGAACAACCTCTTGACGCTCTGGGGCGAGACCTTCTCCCGCCTCTACCCCAACGTGAAGCTGCAGGTCGAGGGCAAGGGGTCGTCCACCGCGCCCCCGGCCCTCATCGAGGGCACCGCGCAGTTCGGGCCCATGTCCCGGCCGATGAAGCCCAGCGAGATCGACCAGTTCGAGAAGAAGTTCGGCTACAAGCCGACGGAGATCCGGACCGCCTACGATGCCCTGGCCGTCTACGTCCACCGCGACAACCCGCTCGACCAGCTCACCCTCGCGCAGGTGGACGCCGCCTTCTCCAAGACGCGCAAGCGCGGGCAGCCGAAGGACGTGGCGGTGTGGGGCGACTTCGGCCTCACGGGCGACTGGAAGACCCGGCCCCTCAGCCTCTACGGCCGCAACTCCGCGAGCGGGACCTACGGCTTCTTCAAGGAGCACGTCCTCAAGAACGGCGACTACAAGGACACGGTCAAGGAGCAGCCCGGATCGGCCTCCGTGGTCCAGGGCGTCACCAACGACCGTTACGGGATGGGATACAGCGGCATCGGCTACAAGACGTCGGGGGTCAAGGCCCTGGCCCTGGCTGAAAAGGAGGGTGGGCCGTTCTCCTCCGGCTCGTACGACGACGTGGTGAGCGCGAAGTACCCGCTGGCCCGCTTCCTCTACATCTACGTCAACCGGGCGCCCGGGAAGCCGCTGGACCCCCTGGCCCGCGAGTTCCTGAAGCTGATCCTGAGCCGCGAGGGCCAGGAGGTGGTGGTGAAGGACGGCTACCTGCCCCTCACGATCGCGATCGTGAGCGAGGAGCGGCGGAAGATCGAGTAACGCGTGGCCACCGCCGAGTCGACGTACCGAGGGCCCAGGGTCCGCGCCAAGCTCGACGCGGCGCGGGGCCGCATCCGCACCGTCGAGCGCATCGATCGGCTGGCCAGCTTGCTCATCCGGCTGGGCGGCCTGGGGATCGTGGTCAGCGTCCTCGGCATCCTGGTGTTCATCCTGTCCGAGGCCTGGCCG
>DAINRN010000269.1:0-5616 GCA_036741815.1 Acidobacteriota bacterium | reverse complement strand
TCGGGATCGCCTGGGCCGCGACCCCGAATACGTCGTGATGCCGCCGTCGCTGCCGGACATGCTGGCCGCGGCCGACGCCGCCCTCTTGATCGGCGACCGCGCCCTGTATTTCGAGGGCGAAGAGAAGCGCCTGGACCTGGGGCAGGAGTGGACCGAGCGGACCGGCCTGCCGTTCGTCTGGGCCTTCTGGGCGGGACGTCCCGAGGCGGCGGCGCCTTCCGACGTCGCGCGCCTCCAAGCCTCTCTTGCCGCCGGCCGGAACGCCCTCCGTGAGATCGCGTCGTCATACAATGGGGCGGGCGCTCCAGGGGGCGCCCGTGCCGCCCTGAACGAGCAGTACCTGCGGACGAACATGGCCTATCGCCTCGACGAGGCCGAGTCCGCGGGACTGAAGGAGTTCTACCGGCGCGCGCACGGTCTCGGCCTCGTGGGCCGGGTGCCGGAGTTGAGGTTCTATGGCGGTCGCTGAGGGGATCGAAAGGAAAGTCCTGGCGGGGGAGCGGCTGACCCGGCAGGAAGGGATCGCGCTGCTGCGCGACGCCGACCTGCTGGAGCTGGGCATGCTGGCCGATGCGGTCCGCCAGCGCCTTCACCCCGAGGGCGTCGTCACGTACATCATCGACCGCAACATCAACTACACGAACGTCTGCACCGCGCAGTGCGCGTTCTGCGCGTTCTACCGGGACCTGCCCTCGAAGGAAGGCTACCTGCTCTCCAAGGAGCAGCTGGCGGGCAAGATCGAGGAGACCCTGGCCCTGGGCGGCAACCAGATCCTGCTCCAGGGCGGACTCCATCCGGACCTGGGGATCGAGTACTACGAGGAGCTGTTCCGCTGGATCAAGGGCAGCTATCCCATCTGGATCCACGGCCTCTCGCCGGCCGAAGTGAAGCACATCGAGAAGGTCTCGTCGCTGTCCACGCACGAGACCCTGCGCCGGCTGGTGGCCGCGGGCCTCGACTCCATTCCCGGCGGGGGCGCGGAGATACTGTCCGACCGGGTCCGGCAGGTCATCGGCATCGCGAAGGGCACCACGGCGGACTGGCTCTCGGTCATGGAGACGGCGCACGGCCTGGGCATGAAGACGACGGCCACCATGATGTTCGGCCACGTGGAGACCCTGGAGGAGCGGATCGAGCACCTGCTGCACCTGCGGGACCTGCAGGACCGCACGCACGGGTTCACGGCCTTCATCGCCTGGACCTTCCAGCCCACGAACACGGCCATGGCGGGGGACGAGCTGACGTCCTTCCAGTACCTGCGCACGCTGGCGGTGGCGCGGGTCATGCTCGACAACTTCCCCAACGTCCAGGCCTCGTGGGTCACGCAGGGCGGGAAGATCGGCCAGGTCTCGCTCCGCTTCGGCGCCAATGACTTCGGCAGCCTGATGATCGAGGAGAACGTGGTGTCCGCGGCGGGCGCCCACTTCCGGCTCACGGAGGCGGAGATCGCCCGCAACATCCAGGATGCCGGCTTCACCCCCAAGCGCCGGACCATGCACTACGACATCGTGGGCGACCCGTACTGCTGGAGCCACGAGACGCCGACCCTCCCCGCCGACCAGGCCTCCGCCACCTCGCTCGCCGGCTGATTGGCCGGGCCGACAACCTACCCTAGGGTTCCGGCCGGCCCCAGCTCCTCGCGCATTCCGGCAACTCCTCGTAGCCCATGACGCGATTATAGGCGTGGCCACGACGCCCGGTCCCGTGACACTCTCTTGTGGGTGATTGAAATGCGCTTGAAGCCCCGACTGCTCCTCGTGATGTCCTGCGCCTGCCTGGGGCCGGCGGTCGGCGCCGAGGATGGGCCCGGCGATCTGCGCCGCCTTGCCTCCGACTACTACCGCTGGCGGAACGAGCAGTACCCCGTGGCCAGCAGCGACCAGGGCCTTCACACCTGGGATTCCCGCCTCACCGACCATTCGGAGGCCGCGCTGGCCGGACGGCGGGCGCGAGTGTCGGCGCTGGCCGCGCAGATCCGCGAGATGAAGGCCGCGGCCTGGTCCCGGGACGACCAGGTGGACCGCCTGCTGTTCTTGGCCCAGCTCGAAAGGGCGGACTTCTTCGACCGGACCCTGGAACGGCCGGAGACGGACCCGCAGGTGTACGTGAGCGAATGCGCGGACGCGATCTTCTCGCTTCTCAAGAAGGAGTACGCGCCCAAGGCCACGCGGGCGCGCGCGGCGACCGCGCGCCTCGCGGCGATGCCGGCGCTCCTCGAACAGGGGAAGAAGGCCCTCACGAAGCCGTACGGGCTCTACGGGCGGCTCGCCATCGCGTCGGCCCGATCCATGGACTCGCTCTTCGGCGAGAGCCTCATGACGCTCGCGACGGAGCTGTCGCCCGGCGAGCGCGCCGCCCTCGTGGCCGCTCGCGACAAGGCGCTCGCCGCGCTGCGCGCCTTCGCCACGTGGCTGGAGCTGCGGCTCCTCGGACGGCCCGAGTTCGTGGCCATGGGCCCCGAGAAGTACGACTGGATGCTCCGGCACGTCTACCTGCTGCCCCTCGACGGGGCACAGGTGGCCATGCTCGGCGAGGCGGAGCTGGCCCGCTACCGCGGCCTGGAGTCCCTGCTACCCGACCCCCGGATGGCGAATCCCGACCCCACGCGGGCGGCGAGCATTCCGAAGGACCAGGAGGCGTTTCTGGCCGCCTACGAGAGCCGGCAGGCGGAGATGATCCGGTTCCTTCGCGAACGCCGGCTCATTACGCTGCCTCCGAGCCTGGGGCCCTTCTCGATCCGGCAGCTTCCGGAGGCCTTCAAACCCACTGCGCCGGGCGGGTTCATGAACGCTCCCGGCCTCTACGACAAGGACCCGGGCGGCTTCTTCTTCATACCGACGTACGACCCGAAGAGCCCGAACTTCTACATCCGGGCGGCTATCGAGGACCCGCGGCCGATCCTCGGCCACGAGGGCATCCCCGGCCACTTCCTCCAGATCTCCATAGCCAACGGCCTGCAAAACGAGATCCGCCGGGAGCACGGCGACGGCGTCTTCATCGAAGGATGGGCGCTCTACACCGAAGAGATGCTGATGAGGACGGGCCTCTACGCCGAGGGCTCGGCGGCGCAGGGGCAGATCCTCCGCCTGTCGCGGTACCGGGCCGCGCGCATCGGCGTGGACGTGACCCTCCACACCGGCCGCTGGACCTTCGAGCAGGCCGTGAAGTACTTCATGGAGGCGGGCGGCCTCGACCGCGAGTCGGCCGAGGGCGAGGCGGCGGGAGCAGCAGCCTCGCCCTCGCAGAAGATCACCTACATGGTCGGGAAGTGGCAGATCATGCGTCTCCTGGGCCGGTACCGCGACCGTGACCCGTCGCGCTTCACGGTCGGCGCCTTCCACGACGCCCTGCTTGCCAACGGCAGCCTGCCCCTCTCGATCGTGGAGTGGCTGCTCCTCGACGACCGGACGACGCTTGACGCGGCCCTAACGGGAGGATAATCGGCCGGCGCCACCGGCCGCCGGCACTCCAGCCGACCCGAATGCGGCCGCGCAGAAGGCCACCGAAAGCAAGCCACGGCGAGGCATCAACGACCAGCGGCGCACGGTGCGCAGCTATCCGGCCAACCTCGGTTACAACATGTACGGCGTCGTCACCCGCGGGAACTGGCTGCCCCTGGCGGTCGGCGCCGGCCTCACCGGCGGGGCCCTGCTCCTGGACGACGAGTTCCAGGACTACTTGTCCGCAAGGATTACACCGGGTTCGGCGACGCGGGCGCCCTGGCGGGCGGGACGATCGCGGTGGCCGGGCTGACCCTCGGCGCCTTCAGCGCGGGGCGCATCGCCCGGGGCGACCGCTTCCGCGCCTGCACCTACGACATGAGCCAGGCCATCCTCGTCGACGACATCTGGACCCTCGCCATCAAGCTGGCGGCGGGCCGCGAGCGCCCGAACATGCAGGACAACAAGTCCTTCCCTTCCGGGCACGCCTCCGAGGCCTTCGCCTGGGCCACGGTGATCGGCCGCCACTACGGTCCCAAGGGCGGCATACCGGCCTACACGGTGGCCACCTTCATCGCCACGTCGCGGATGGCCAAGAACGCGCACTGGCTGAGCGACGTGGTGGCAGGCTCCGCGCTCGGCTTCGGCATCGGGCGCGCCGTGGTGCGGCGCAACAGCCGCCCGCCGACGCCCCCCGGCGGCCCGACTCCGCCCCAGCCGGAAAAGCCCTCCGGCCTGGACCTTTGGCCCGACTTCGGACCCGCGGCCGACGGCGTCGGCCTCCAGCTCCGGTTGTTGTTCTAACCCCTCCTCCTTGGCGCCCGCCCCGAAGGGCGCTATGTTCGAAGTAAGAAGCCAGAAGGTATGGAGGACCACGACGCCGACGTCCCGGAGCCCGGCGAGCTCCCGGACGTCGGCGAAGACGATGACGCTCCCATGCCCGCCCATGGGCTGGGCGTCGTCGGCCAGCTCGCCGCAGCGGTGATCATGGTGGCCATCCTCGTCCTTGCCTTAATGGGGGGCTCGGCCGTCTTGCGGCGGGTCTTCGGTTAGCGCGCGGTGCCTCCGGCTCCCGCCGCCCGCCTCGTTCCGGCCGTCGCCCTGCTCGCGATGGCCACCGCGTGCAAGGCGGCGGACCCTGCTCCGGCGAGGCTCCGGCGGCTGTTGCCCGAGTTGGGAGCGGTCCACCCGTTGCGCCTTCACGGAGAGACGCGCCCTGCGGCGCTGCTTCGCCCGGGAGAGCGGCGCAGCGCGACGGTGGCGACCCGCGCAGGGGATCGGCTGGTTTTCGCGGTGGGCGCGGCGCCGGGGGCGCCGTCGCGGGGCCGGGCGAGAGTGCACGTGCGCGCGAACGGCGCGACCGTATTCAAGGGCGGTGTGCCGCTGGCCCGCGGGGAACGCTGGTGGCGCCACTCCGCGGACCTGCCGGCCTCGCCCGAGCTGCGTTTGGACTTCGACGTCGAGTGGCAGGGGCCCGGGGACTCCGCGCCGCCCGCCGAGCCCTGGATCGCGATCGGGTCGCCGCGCGTCTATCCTGCGGGCGACAGGCCGGGACGGGTCCTTCTGTGGGTCTCGTACGACACGCTCCGCGCGGACCATCTCGGGTCCTGGGGCCATTCCAGGCCGACCTCGCCGCGGCTCGACGCCCGGCTGCGCGACTTCGTCGTGTTCGAGGACGCGATCTCCACCTCGTCCTGGACGCTGCCCGCGCTGGCCTCGCAGATGACGTCTCGCTACCCATCGGCCCACGGCGCCGTCCATCCCCGTGCCGCGCTTCCGCCGGGCCTGCGCACGGTGTTCGAGGAGCTGGCCGACGCCGGGTTCACGGTGCTGGGGGTGACCGCCAACGTGTACGTCTCGGCGGAATACGGTCTGTGGCGCGGGTTCGACGCCCTGTGGTACACGCAGGGACGTGCCGACGGCGTGGGCGTGCTCGCGCGCCGCGCCCTCGCCGAGCGCGGCGCCGGAGACGTGGCCCTGTTCCTGCATTACATGGATCCCCACACGCCCTACGCGCCTCCGCCTCCCTTCGATCGGAGGTTCGACGCGGCCTACGCCGGTCCCGTCACCGGTCGCAATTACGCCGATCGCGGTCCCCTCACCGCCGCCGAGCTGGAGCACGTGAAGGCCCTCTACGATGGCGAGATCGCGTATGCGGACGAAGTGGTCGACGCGT
>DAINRN010000268.1:0-5653 GCA_036741815.1 Acidobacteriota bacterium | reverse complement strand
GGGCCTTGGCCAGCCGCTCGTCGAAGGCGCGGCGGTTGTAGAGCTGCGTCAGGCCGTCGCGCGCGGCCAGCCGCTTGTGCCGCTCCTTGAGCCGGATCACGGCCAGGGTGGCCGCGGCCTGGTTGGCGATGACGCCCAGGACCCGCGAGGCCGACGCGTCGAAGGCCCCCCGCCGCCCCATCAGGATCATCGCGCCGAGGTTCCGGTCGCGGTGACGCAGGGGAACGGCCAGCAGCGACGGCGCGTGCGCGGGCCCCTCGTCGAGCACCAGCACGGGCATCCGCGCCTCGCCTCCCGACGTGTCGTCGAGCAGGTACGGCTCCTGCGCGCTGCGGAGGACCCAGGCCGCCCACGTGCGCTCGGAGAGGGCCACCTCACGCCCCAGGAACTCCCGTGCCCAGCCCTGCACCTCCTCCACCACGTAGCGCGTGCCCGCGTCGTCCGCCATGACCACGGCCGCCGCCTCCAGGGGGACGAGCTCCTTGGCCGAGCGCAGCAGGAGCTTGCGCAGGGGGGCGGGCTCGGTGATGGCCGCCAGCCGCCGTGAGACCTCGTAGACCGCCTTGAACTCGGCCCCGATCTCCTCGTGGCTGAGCGAGCCCCGCTCGCGTTGGATGGCGTCGGACAAAAGCTCGGCGAACTCCTCCAGCCGGTCCGGCTCGCGCTCCGTGAAGGCCTGGATCTCCAGCCGGTCGGCCACGAGGACGCCGATGACGTTGTCGGCGGCCTTCACGGGGACGGCCAGCAGGGTCCCGACCTTCACCTCGCTCCGGTAGTACGGAAGCGACCAGAGCAGCCGCTTGAAGTCGGTGGCGTAGAACGACTGCCCGCGGTCCAGGACGAAGGCGAAGGGGTCGGAGCCCAGCGGCAGGCCGCAGTCGGGCAGGATCGAGGGCGGCCCCGCCCAGGCCCGGAGGTATGCGGCATCGCGTGCGCGGTCCGCCTCGAAATAGAGCACCGCGTGGGCGGCCAGCCCCTCGCGGGCCACCGCGGTGAGCTTGGTCAGGGCCTGCTTCAGCTCCAGCGCGCGGTCCATCTGCCGGGCCACGCGGCCCGCCCCGGAGACGTCGCGCAGGGTCAGGGCCGCCGAGGTCACGGGCGCGCCGGTGCCCGAATCGACCTCGTCGAGCAGGCCGATGTCGTGGCGAAGCCGCGCCAGGTCGGCCAGCGCCGTGGACAGGCGCCGCTTCTCGCCCGTCAGGGCCCGGCTCACTCCCAGGACGAGCAGGCCGTACCCGGCGCAGGCCGCAACCGCCGGCCTCCATCTCGCCGAGGGCGCGGCGAAGGCGTCCGCCACGGTGAGGAAGCAGGCCAGGGCCGCGACCCCCAGGGCCACCACCAGGCTCTCGGCGATCGTGACCGCCGCCACCAGCAGGGCCACGAGGGGCGCGACCGGCCAGCCGAGAGGCGCCATGATCTGGCCGATGGCGTCCAGGGAGAGCACGAGGAACCCGTAGAACGCGAGCTGCTCGGCGCGGCCCCGCCCCTTGAGGCTGGCCAGGAACGCGGTGCCGGCCACGCCCAGCCCCAGGGCCAGGGTGACCGCCAGCCGGGTGGCCGGTGCCGCGCGAGATGACTCGGGGCGACATGGACGTGCCGCGCCCGGCGCGAGCGGCCTGAACGCGGCCACCACGGCGAGGACCCCGGCGGCCGCAAGGGCCGCCCGTCCGGCCCTCCACCGCACCCGGATGTCGAGTATGGGGCCCGGCGCGGACGCGGCGTCCGGCCCCGGCTTGCGACTCGCCGGCCCGCTCAGGTCCTGGGCGGTCGTGAGCGGGGACGTCTGGGACTCAGGCGAAGCGGGCTCCGAGGGGCGCGGCCCTGGCCGCGGCCGTCGCGGCCCAGGGTGGCCCCGAACGACATGGGATCATAGCACCCGCGACCGTCAGACCTGGGTCATCGGGGAACGCGACGCGCCGTGGTGGCTCTGGCGGGAGACGTCCTTCACGAGCTCGCCCGCCTCGCCCTTCGAGGCATGCCGGGCGATGTCGGCCTGGGACACGATCCCGCAGCAGCATCCCGACGCGTCCACGACGGGGACGCGGCGGAGCTGGTTCTCCTCCATCACGGTGCAACAGTCGTCCACGCTGGTCTCCGGCGTCACCGTCACGGCGGGGCTGGACATGCAGTCCCGCGCCCGCAGGTCCAGCGGGTTCTTCCCGAGGGCCACCGTGCGGATGGTGATGTCCCGATCCGTGACCACCCCTATCGGCCGCTTCGACTGCATGTTGTCCACCACGGGGATCTCGCCGCAATCGTGCTCGACTCCTGCTACGGGCTCGGGCTGTTGCGCCCCAGGACCAGGGCGTAGGCGATCAGGTCCTCTTCGGTGAGGCCCAGGCGCTCGAGGTGCGCGTAGTAGTTCCGGACCCCGTCGAGGTGCTGCGAGACCAGGGCCTTCTTCTCGCGGACCTCCTTCACCAGGCGGAGCAGGAGCTGCACGAGCTGCGGCGTCACCTCCACGCCTTCCGCGGCCAGCTCCTCGCGGTGGCGGCCCAGCACCGCCTCGATGGCCATGGCCCCCGAGTGCTTCCCGAAGAGGAACCGCAGCCGGCCGCCCACAGCTTCCGGCTCGATGACCTGGTAGATCGCGGGGTGGATGGTGATGCCCGCGGTGTGGATCCCCGTCTCGTGGCTGAAGACGTTGTGGCCGATGATGGGCTCGCTGGCCCCCACGGGCAGGCCGCTGAACTCCTCCACCTTGCGGCGCAGTGCCCAGAGCATGTCGTAGCGGAAGCCCGGGATGGCGACCCCGTACAGCTCCTTCAGGATCATCACCGTGGTGTGCAGGGGCGCGTTCCCCGCCCGCTCGCCCAGGCCGTTCACGGTGCAGGTGGGGATGGTGGCCCCGTGGTGCAGGGCCCGCACCGTGTTGTAGGCCCCCAGGCCGAAGTCGTTGTGGAAGTGGATGACGAGCGGCTTGTCGGGGAAGGCCGCGACCAGCTTCGGGATGTAGTAGTCCACGCCCTCGGGGGCGAAGAAGCCCACCGTGTCGGGAAACGAATACCGCGTGCCTCCCGCCTTGTAGCAGGCGGTGGCCAGCTCGATGAGGTAGCCGACGTCGGCGCGCGATCCATCCTCGCCGCCGAACTCGATCTGCTCCACGCCGCGGGAGCGCGCATGGGCGATGGCCTTGCAGGCCATGCTGATGTTGGCCTGGCGGTAGAACGAGACGGGCAGGTCCAGCCATTCCTCGGGCTTGCGCCCCTCGAGCTGCAGGAGCGTCTTGCCGATCTTGTACTTGAGGTGCAGGTCGGACCCGGACGTGAAGATGAAGAACGTGCAGTCCGACGGCCGGGCCCCCATGTTCTGCAAGGTCTCGAGGGTCACGTCGATGTCCCGCGCGTTGGACCGGCACATCACGATGATCTCGAGGTCGGGACGGATGCGGCCCTTCTTCTTGCCCCCGAGGATCAGCTCTAGCGCGCGCCGCTCCGAGGGGGCGGCCGAGGGGAAGCCCATGTCGATGATGTGGAGGCCGGCGTCGGAGAGCATGCCCGCCAGCTCGTACTTCTGGTCGGGCGTGAAGGCCACGCCCGGCGTCTGCTCGCCGTCCCGCAGGGTGGTGTCGTAGAGCCGGATCTCCTTCGCCCGGGGGAAGGCCGTGCCCTTCGTGAAGTTCGAGGGCGGGGCGATCAGGGAATCGAGGGGCTCGCGCAGCTCCACCATGAGGCTTGGTGATGATACCCCACGCGGACGCAGCGCGGGCCTCCACCCCGCGCACGAGGGATGGAGGCCCGGGAATCGCCGTTTGTCGCCTAGCGGCTGTACTCGATCAAGCTGACCACGCCGTCGTTGTTGCGGTCCAGGCGGTCGAACTCGCTCCTGGAGCCGCGCCACTCGGACGAGGTCACGACGCCGTCGTTGTTGAGGTCGAGGTCGTTGAACCGGACGTCCTCCACGCGGCCCAGGATGGAACCGAGGAACCCGCCGCTCGAGCGGCGGTCGAACTCGCTGCGGCTCAGCACGCTGTCGCCGTTGCGGTCCATGCGGTCGAAGTCGTCCCGGTTGCCGTTCCACTCCGAGCGCGAGACCATGCCGTCGTTGTTGCGGTCGAGGACATCGAACTGGTCGTTGTCGTTGGTGGTGTTCGAGTACTCCTTCAGGGTGAGCACATCGTCGTTGTTGACGTCGGCGCGGTCGAATTCGTATGAGCTCAGGCGCGACTCGTTGCGCGAGAGCACGCCGTCGCCGTTGCGGTCCAGGCCCCGGAAGTCCTCCACCGCCCCGGGGCCGCCGTAGACCACCGGCCGGTTGTCGAACTCGGCCCGGGACAGCTCCCGGTCGTTGTTGCGGTCGATACGGTCGAATGTCTCGCGCTCACCCCGCCACTCCCAGTACGAGATCCGGTTGTCGTTGTTGCGGTCCAGCGCCGAGAAGCTGCCGCCGCCGCCGTAGTTCACGGGGGCGGCGCTGGCGAACTCGCCCAGCGTCAGCACGTTGTTGTCGTTGAGGTCGGCGCGTCGGAAGTCCGCGTCGCGCATCATGGCTTCCCGGCGGGACACCTGGCCGTCGTCGTTGCGGTCCAGCACGTCGAAGCGCTGCCTGACCGAGGGATCGAACTGGCCGGTCCCGGCGGTGAACTCCGCGCGCGTCAGCCTCCGGTCGTCGTTGACGTCCATATCGCGGAAGTCGCGGATGGGTCGTCCGCGCCACTCGTTCACCAAGATCACGCCGTCGTTGTTGCGGTCCAGCACCGCGAACGGATCGGCGAAGCCCCAATGGCGGTCGCCGTCGACGCGCCCGTCGCGCTCGCCGTCGACGCTCCCGCCGCGCCGGACGAACTCCTGGTAGCTCAGGACACCGTCGCCGTTGGTGTCCAGGGACCGGAAGTTGCCCGGGTGGCCGCCGTACTCACCCTGGGTGAGGACGTCGTCATTGTTTGTGTCCCGGTCCCGGAAGGTCTGGTCCCGGTCCTGCGCCGAAACGGTCCCGCCCAGGGCGAGGGCCGCCAGCGAGATGAAAAGCAATGAGTGCTTCACGCTCATGTCCTCCTCCGATCACCGCCGTCCTCAAGCGACGGCGCGTCGAAAATAAACCGGCTGGGGGCAGAAACCTTGTATTTCCTGGCCTTGAGCCGGGGTCATCCCCGGGTCGCTGCCCCCGCCGGAGGGTAGTAACAGCAAGTCTGGTGCCAGACCTGGAGTGAGCCCCATCACTACGGGTTAGAATGCCGGCCATGGACCCCGCGACGCGGCGCGCGGCCGACGACTACCACGCGCTGCTGCGGGACGACCGCGCGCTCGTCGAGGAGCTGGAGGAACGGTTCTTCGACCGCATGCGGCAGGCCAGGCTCACCTTCGGCGGGCGGGTCCTCTGCCCCTTCCTCCGGCCCAACTTCGTCTCCCCCGCCGTGTACGAGGAGATCCGGGGCGTGTGCCGCGGGATCTTCCGCGCGATCGAGAAGGTCGAGGAGCGGCTCGGGCCCGAGCTCTGGGACCGGGTGGACCTGACGGCCGAGGAGCGCGAGCTCGCCGCCATCGACCCGGGCTACCGCCGCTCCTCCCCCACCTCACGGCTGGACTCGTTCATCACCACGTCGGCCTACCAGTTCGTGGAGCTGAACGCCGAGAGCCCCGCTGGGATCGCCTACAACGAGGTGCTGGTCGACATCTTCCTGGAGCTGCCGGTAATGAAGAGGTTCCAGGAGCGC
>DAINRN010000267.1:303-5657 GCA_036741815.1 Acidobacteriota bacterium | reverse complement strand
GGTGACGGTCAGGGCCGCGGCCGCGATGTCCCCTTCCCCGGCCAGGAGGCGGGGGATGAGCTGGTCGCGCGCCACGGGGATGACGATGCAGTGCACGGTCACGAGCTTGTTCCCGAGCTTGTCGTTGAGGTGCTTCTCGAATGCCTTGACCGTCTCGTAGACGATCCCGACCTCGCGGCCGCGATCGACGAAATAGAGGATGGGGTTCTGCACGGTGAGGATGCGGATGACCCGGCGCTTCACCATCCCGTCGAGGTCGCCCTTGAAGGGCTTGACGATCGGCGCCATGTCCGGGGGGAGCGGCGTGGCCTCCGGGGCGGGCTCGAGGCCTTCCTCTGCCGCCGCGCCGGGCGCCGCGGAGGCCGGGCGGGCCGAGGTCCCCTCGGGCGCGGAGCCCTTGCAGCCCTGCCCAAAGAAGGCCAGCGCGACCACGGCGAGCAGCTGTGCGGGATGCGACGGACGGCGCGTTCGTAGCATGGACCCTCCGGTGGTCATCCTCTTGAATGCCGATCGCGTGGGGCCGAGGGCTAGAGGCTATGCGATCTCCGGCCACGCCAGCAACACACGCGTTCTCGAGCCGCCGCATGTATCATCTGCCGTCCCACCGCGAGGAGAGGACCATTGATGAGCCCCGTGGTCGTCGGGCTGTTCCTGGCCGCGGGCCTGTTCGTCGGCCTCCTGCTCAGCATCGAGGTGGGTTACCGCTGGGGAGTCGCGGAGCGCGCCCGGGAGGGTGAGGACGCCCACGCCGGCTTCGGCCCCGTCGAGGGCGCGATCTTCGGCCTGCTCGGCCTCATCCTCGCCTTCAGCTTCAGCGGCGCCGCCGGCCGGTTCGAGCGGCGGCAGATCCTCGTCGTGGACGAGGCCAACGCCATGGGCACCGCGTGGCTCCGCCTCGACCTGCTGCCTTCCGAGGCCCGGGCCGGGATGCGCGACCTGTTTCGCCAGTACGTTGACTGCCGGATCTCCGTGTATGCCAAGGTCGCGGACAGGAAGGCCGCGGAGGCCGAGATCGCGCGCTGTTCGGACCTGCAGGGGCAGATCTGGACGCGCGCTGTGGAGGCCGCCCGTCCCCTCGAGGCCCCCATCCGCGCCCTCCTGCTGTCGGCCTTGAACGAGATGTTCGACATCGCGACGACGCGGGTCCGGGCCGCCTACGTCCATACCCCTCCCGCGATCATCGGCTACCTCATCCTGGTGGCCCTGTTGTCGGCGGCGCTAGCCGGCTATGCGATGTCCCAGGGCAAGCGCAGGCCCCTGTCCCATTCCGTGCTCTTCGCGGTGGTGCTGGCGGCGACCGTCTACGTGATCATCGACCTCGACTACCCGCGGTATGGGATCATCCGTATCGACGCGGGTGACCAGGTATTATTCGACGTGCGCGCCGGGATGAGGTAGCGCGGGGACAGGGGCTCAAATGGGACCAAGGTCCCATTGCTCGGACTGGCCGCAGCCGTCATCCTCGCGCGGCCAGGACGATCAACGCCGATCGCCGATAGGGAGGAGAACGCATGGTGCGTGTCACGAGATGGGTTCACGCGGGATTGCTGGTGTCCGCCATCGCGCTGCCCGCGCGGGCCCAGGAGCCGGCGCCGCCGGCCGAGACCCTCAAGGAAGCGTTCCCCGCGAAGAAGCAGTACTCACCTTACGCGGGGCGCAACTTCCCGACACGGGTGTTCTGGGGCGACACCCACGTGCACACCAACGCGTCCCTGGACGCGGGCGCGTTCGGGACCCGGCTGGACTATGAGAGCGCCTACCGCTTCGCCCGGGGCGAGGAGCTGACCGCGTCGGCGGGCCTCCAGGTCAAGCTCTCGCGCCCTCTCGACTTCCTCGCCATCACCGACCACTCGGACAACATGGGCTTCTTCCCAGCCCTGTTCTCGGGCGATCCGAAGATGCTGGCCGACCCGACCGGCAAACGCTGGTACGACTGGGTCCAGGCCGGGGGGGAGAACGGGGTCAAGGCGGCCCTCGAGATCATCGACCAGTTCTCGCGGGGAACGTTCCCGGAGGCGCTCAAGTTCCTGCCCGGGTCCCCGGGCTACCGTGCCGCCTGGGACAAGATCATCAAGGCGGCGGAGAAGTACAACGACCCCGGCCGCTTCACCACCTTCATCGGCTACGAGTGGACTTCGCAGGTCCCCCCCGGCAACAACCTGCACCGCGTCGTGATCTACCGCGACGGCGCTTCCAAGGCGAGCCAGACCGAGCCCTTCACGACGTACCCGCCCCAGGGCAGCACGACCCCCGAGGACCTGTGGAAGGTCCTCCAGGCCTACGAGGACAAGACCGGCGGGCAGCTCCTGGCCATCGCCCACAACGGGAACCTGAGCAACGGCTGGATGTTCCCGACCGAGGTCAACCCGGCGACGAAGCAGCCGTTCACACGTGAGTACGCCCAGACCCGGGCCCGCTGGGAGCCTCTGTACGAAGCCACCCAGATCAAGGGTGACGGGGAGGCGCACCCGCTCCTCTCGCCCAACGACGAGATGGTCCTCAGCTCCGAGCTGTGGGACAAGGGCAACCTCAACCTGAGCGAGGTCAAGAAGCCGGAGATGCTGCCGAGCGAATATGCCCGGAGCGCGCTCCAGATCGGCCTCCAGCTCGAGCAGAAGCTCGGCACCAACCCCTACAAGTTCGGGCTGGTCGGCTCGACCGACACCCACACGTCCCTGGTGGCCGTCGAAGAGGACAACTTCTTCGGCAAGCACACCGGCGCCGAGCCCAGCGCGCATCGGTGGGAGCACAAGTTCATCAGCAGCCCGACGGACCCCAAGGTGTTCCTCATGGGCTGGCAGATGGTGTCTTCGGGGTTCGCGGGCGTCTGGGCCAGTGAGAACACCCGGGAGGCGATCTGGGACGCGATGAAGCGCAAGGAGACTTACGCCACCACCGGCTCGCGCATGATCGTCCGCTTCTTCGGCGGCTGGGACTTCACCGCCGCCGACGCCAACAGCCGGATGCCGGCGGAGACCGGCTATGCCAAGGGCGTGCCCATGGGCGGCGACATGCAGGGCGCTCCCGTGGGCAAGGCCCCGACCTTCCTGGTGGCCGCGCTGAAGGACCCGCTCTCCGGCAACCTCGACCGCATCCAGATCATCAAGGGCTGGCTGGACGCCAAGGGCGAGCGCAAGGAGAAGATCTATGACGTGGCCTGGGGCGACGCGGACAAGCGGAAGATCGACCCCACCACCGGCAAGCTCGCGCCAGTGGGGAACACGGTGGACGTGCCGAACGCTACCTGGTCGAACACGATCGGGGACCCGGAGCTGATCGCGGTGTGGAAGGACCCGAGCTTCGACGCGGCCCAGCGCGCCGTCTACTACGCGAGGGTCATCGAGATCCCGACCCCGCGCTGGACGGCCTACGACGCGAAGCGGTTCGGGGTCACGATGCCGCCCGAGGTCCCCATGACGACGACGGAGCGCGCCTACACGTCGCCGATCTGGTACACGCCCGCCTCCCGGTAGGTGAGGGCGACTGCGCGAGCGACTTCACATCGCCCCGCGCAGGCTCCAGCCGAGCATCAACAGGCCGATCGCCGCCACCCAGCTCCCGGCGACGCGGACGGCGATGCGCGTCCAGGGAATGCGAAGGGACACGACCAGTGCGGATGCGATCGCCACGACCACGAACGTCGCGCTGACGATACCGGCGAGACCCAGCCCCTCGCGCTGCGCCAGCGCCAGGCCCACGCCGTTCAGCCACCCGTGCAACAGGCCGACCAGGGCGGCCAGGCCCGCGACCAGACGCGGCGACAAGCGGCGGTCCATGGCGGTGAGGACGCCCAGCAGAAGGAAGGAGGCCGTCGTACTCGCCGGAGGAAGCGACGGTGCCGCGGCGACGAAGCCGCAGACGCCTCCCGCCAGCCAGGCGGCCGTGAGCGCGAAGAGCGCGGACCGTCCCGCCGCCGGTCCGTTGAGGCCGGCCAGCATCGCGAGGGCGAGGACGGGCACCAGGTCGTCCGGGCTGACGAACAGGTGCGAGATGCCGTCGTAGACGGGGCCCAGGCCGGTCGTTACCAGGTGGGCGCTGGCCACGCCTGGCCAGAACGCGGCCACGAGAGTCGCGGCCAACACCCGCGCGGCGCGGCAGCGCGTCGCCATTCGCCTCACGCCAGCGCCCGCCACAGGAACGCGACCCCGGCCAGGGCCACGGCGCCTCCGGCGGCGCGCAGCGCGATACGGCCCGCCGGCCACCGGTGGACCACGCCCACGGCGATGCCGATGCCGTGGAGCATCCCCGTGGCGACGACGAAGCCGATGCTGTACGCGAGGCCGCTCTGTCCGGGCGGCAGCTCGGTGCCGTGCGCGTGGCCGTGAAAGACGGCGAAGAGCCCCACGAGCGACACCGCCACCGCCAGCGGCGGCTTCGACTCCCGGGCCACCATCATCCCGAGCAGCAGCGCCGAGAGCGCGATCCCGATCTCGACGCCGGGCAGCGGCACGCCCACCAGGCCGAGGAAGCCGCCCAGCGCCATCATCATCGGAAACGCGACCGGCAGCAGCCACACCGCGGGCAGGCCGAGCTGGGCGCCCCACAGGCCCACCGCGATCATGGCCACGACGTGGTCCGGGCCCGACAGCGGGTGCAGGAAGCCGGTCAGGAAGCCCTGCGCCTGGCCGGCCTGCTCGTGCGCCAGGGCGGGCCGGGCCACCGCGAGCAGCAGCGTCGCCGCCAGGAGCAGTCGGAGACCCGTCCGCCGGCTCACCGCAGGGCTCCGAGGAGCACGAGGGTGCGCTGGATCGACCAATAGGCCCCCAGCGACCCCACGGCGTATCCGGGAAGTGCCTCCACCATCCGCGGCCACCGGATCTGCAACGTTCGAAAGGACCGCTCGAGGCCCAGGATGAGGCCGACGAAGAACAGTTGTCCGACCTCGACGCCGACATTGAACAGCAGCAGCGCCAGCGGGATCTCCGCCTGCGGCAGGCCCATCGTCGCCAGGCCGCTGGCGAAGCCGAAGCCGTGCAGGAGGCCGAAGGCGAAAGCGACGATCCACGGATGACGGATCGTGAAGCTGGTCTGGCCCCGCCACTTGCGGACGATCTCGGGACCCAGGAAGAGGATGCTCAAGGCGATGGCGGCGTTCAGGGGCAAAAGCGGCGCGCTCGCGTATCCCAGGGTGGCGATGGCCAAAGTGATGCTGTGGGCGGCGGTGAAGGACGTGATCGTCTTGAGCAGCATCCACCGGTCGCCGACGATCAGCAGCAGGCCCAGCACGAAGAGCAGATGGTCCACGCCGAGCAGGATGTGCTCGACGCCGAGACGGGCGTACCCGAACGCCCGCTCCCATCCAGACGTCCGGGCGCCGAGGCTGACCGACGGATTCACGGGCTTCAGCACATGGC
>DAINRN010000267.1:0-293 GCA_036741815.1 Acidobacteriota bacterium | reverse complement strand
CGGGCCTGTGGGCTTGAGCAGGTGGCTCTCCAACCGGCCGTCCGCGTGGTGCACGCGGACGATGACGTCGGTGACGCTCGATTCGAGGCCGTCGATCACCACCGTCCTGCCCGCAATCCCGCCGTCGCAAGTCAGGGTCCCGCGCGCGACGACGGCGCCGGGTGTGAGCGTCTGCTGGCCCGACGACTCGAAGCGGCAACCCGCGGGAACCAGCGGCGCGATGTAGACCTCGGTCTCGCCGCCCGAAGGCTTCTTCCAGAGCAGGCTGTAGGTCTCCGGGCCGGTCTCGCGCA
>DAINRN010000266.1:0-5670 GCA_036741815.1 Acidobacteriota bacterium | reverse complement strand
ACATGGCAAGGGATGGCAAAAGCTTCCACGCGTGATCTGCCGCGCGTCAAGCGCAACGGCCCGATCCTCCAGCGGCCGGCGCGCCTGGCGGGGTCCCACGTGCTCCTGGCCCGCTTCGGCCCCTTCCTGGGGAAGCGGTTCACGCGCAACAACCTCGAGCTGCTCGGCCTGGCCCACGCCGCCTTCATCGGCCTGCGCCGGTCCGCCGCCGCCATCCGCGGCCGCGGGGCCAACATCTTCACGCAGTGGGTGGGCGACCCGGACGCGCTGGGCAGCGCCGTGGCCCTGAAGGCGATCCTCCAGGAGCTGGGCGCGTCGGACGTGCGGATCCTGACCGGCGCCCTGGGCCATCCCCAGAACCGCAACCTCGTCCAGAGGTGCGGCATCGTCCTCCACGACCCCAACACCGGCCGGATCCCCCACGGCCTGAACTGCATGGTGGACACCTCGCCGCCGCTGGGCATGTCCAACACCGGGCGCGTGGATACCGTCTCGGAGTTCTTCTTCGTGGCCGACCACCACGCGGACCCCGAGGACGTCGAGGCCAACTGCCGGGACAAGGGCGTGCGCCGGGTCAAGCACGCCTACGTTGGCCTGCCCGTGGGGTCCACCTCGTCGTTCATGGCGGTGCTGGGCGCCGCCTTCGGCGTGTGGGACGCGATGGGCCCGGAGGGCCGTGCGGCCGCCGCCCTCGGGATCTACACCGACACCAGCACCCTCCTGCACGGCGCCACGCCCCTCGACTTCCGGATGTTCGAGAAACTGACCCGCGACGAGGACACCGCGGCGCTGGTGGACGAGCTGCGCGACTACCGCGTGCCGCCGGAATGGTTCGAGTACCAGACCGCGGCCTTCCAGCACATCGAGTCCACGGGCGCGGTGAGGGTGGCGCCCATCGGCTACGTGCGCGAGGAGTACCGCGACGTGATCGCGGAGATCGCCAACGACGTGCTGCGCATCGAGGGCACGTCCATCGCCATCGCGGTGGCGGTCACCGACAAGGGGACCGAGGTCTCGGTGCGCGCCGACAGCCGGCTGCTGGGCCAGGACCGGGAGCGGATCGTGCGCGTCATCGACTACCTGCTGGGCTATGCCTTCCCCGGCGTCTCGGGCTTCAAGTACGCCCGGCGCCCGCCCCACCGCGTCGAGGGCGGGGCCTTCGTCCCCCACAGCGAGGCGCAGCTCCGGATGTGGACGCTCGGCGACGACGTGGGCCGGCCTGGGGCGGGGGCCACCGACCCCGTCCTCGAGCACTGCCGCGCCTGCGCCCGCGCGCTGGTCGCGGCCCTCAACGACCTGAAGTTCGCCCGGCCGGAAGAGATCCAGGGACTGCTCTAGACCGGCATTGAAACGTCGTCGGGAATGCTTCGAGCGCGCGAGCGTGAGCCAGGAACGTGCGCTCGCGCGCTTGATCAGTGCTCGAACAGCTGGTCGTAGCCGAGGAGGTCGAGCAGGGCCATCACCGGGATGACCTTGAAGCACTGCTGCGCCAGCTCCTTGCGGCCCTCGCGCTCCAGCATGTCGTCCAGCCGGTCCATGAGCGGGAACAGCAAGGTCACGTCGGAGATCGCGTAGCGCACCTGCTCGGGGCGCAGGTCGAGGCTCGACCAGTCGGTGTGGCGGGCCGCCTTGTCCATCTCGATGTCCAGCAGCTCGAGCGCTATGTCCTTGAGGCCGTGCCGCTCGCTGTAGGTCCGCACCAGCTTGCTGGCCGTGCGCGTGCAGTAGATGGGATCCGTCACGATGCCCAGGTTGTGGCGCAGGGCCGCCAGGTCGAAGCGCGCAAAGTGGAAGACCTTGAGCACGCGAGGGTCCTCCATCAACCGCTTGAGCCGGGGTGACCGGGTGGCGGGCGGCTTGCCGGGATCGAGCATCGCGCGCGTGATCTGCACGAGGGTCGCCCGGCCGGCGCGATCGCAGAGCTGGACCACGCAGAGCCGGTCGCGCATGTGGTTCAGGCCCAGCGTCTCGGTGTCCACCGCCACGGCGCCGCCCACCAGGTAGGCCTGCAGCTGCTCCTCGGTCAGGTCGCCCTTGACGATCTCCGGCACCACGTCCGGCGGTGGCTTGAGCATCAGCGGGGAATTATAGCCGGCGGCACCGGCTGCGGCTTGTCCTTCGGATCCTTCTGCATCGCGCTGGACTCCAGTGTACCCACGGCGGTGATGGTACGATCGCGCTCCGGTTCGATTCTCCCCATGAAGGGTCGATTCCGTCTGGTTGTCGCTCTTCTCGTCGTCGGGGCGAGGCGCGCCTGGTGGACGTCGCGCGTGCTCGAAGGGGCGTTGATCCGCTAGGATTGCGAGCCACGTCATGAGCCCTCAGGTCGGGCCGAAGAGTGTTGGGCACCGGCTGCGGCAGCTCCGCACCGACAGGAAGATTTCGGTGCGCAGGCTGGCCGAGCTGACCGAGTTCTCGGCGAGCTTCATCTCACAGGTGGAGAACGGGCTGGCGTCCCCCTCCATCAACTCGCTCGAGCGCATCGCGGCCGCGGTGGGCGTCACGCTGGGCGAGTTTTTCGCCGTTTCCGCCGATCGAGAAGAAGCGGGCCTGATCGTCCGGGCGGCTGGCCGCGAGCAGCTCACCAGTTCGTGGTCCAGCGCCCAGCTCGACGCGCTCGCACCCATGACCCGCGGCCGCAAGATGGAGCCTGTGCTCATCACGCTGGAGCCCGGCGGCCGCAGCGGCAAGCGGCCGCACCCGCATGCGATGGAAGAGTTCGCCTTCGTCCTCGAAGGCGAGGTCCGCTTGACCGTCGGCGAGGAGGTGCACGACCTCACCGCGGGAGATGCCGTGACCATTACGCCCCAGCAGACGAGGGCGTGGGAGAACGCCGGCTCCGCACCTGTCCGCATCCTCGTCGTTTCGTCCCGATCCCCCGGATAGAAACCCGGCAACCACAAGATAGCGCCCCCCAAACGCCCAGGCGGCCCAGTTTATTGGGTTAAGTAATGCTGTACGGGGATACACTTCCACCGTACAATCTCGCCGGATGGCTGAATCGCCCCACGGTGCCGGCAGTGGCGGCGTTCCGGCGCTTGCGACGCCGCTTGTCAACGGGGCGGCGCAGCGTCTCCGCCGCCTCGTCGCGACCAGGGCTCCCGTCATGGCCGATGAGAGGGTGTTGCGGACGCTGCTCGTGCTGGCCTCGGTGCTGGTCGTGTTCCTCGGCGCCGAAGCCGCCTTCAGCGTCATCCCGCTGCCCACCGGGAACGTCCTCACCGTCTACAACCGGCCGATGACCGCCGGCCTGGACTGCTACCCGAGCGATCCCCGCGGCTACTTCGACCTGGACCTGCGGGATGGGGCCACGCGGGCGCGGTTCGAGGCCCTGGGCGTGCGTCGTGTCGAGGATTGCGCGCTTTACGCTCCCCATGCGGTGGACCTCCGCTACAACTCCCTCCAGTTCCGCGACCGCGAGCCGCCGCCGCGCACGCCGGGCGTGCGGCGCGTCGCGGTGCTCGGGGACTCGTTCACCGAGGGACAAGGGGTGAAGGAGGAGCACACGTACCCGCGGGTCCTCCAGTCCGCGCTCGACGCCTCTGCCGCGGGTTGGGAGGTCTTGAACTTCGGCCAGCGGGGCGCGGACTTCCCGACCCTGGAGACCACGTTCGAGGAGCTTCTCGCGTACGACCCCGATGTAGTCGTCTACGGAATGCTCCTGAACGATTGCGAGACATCGGCGGAGTTCCGCGCCCGCCATCCGTGGGTGACGGAGATGCTGGAAGGCCCGCGCCACAAGCTGGTGTTGATGTCGGGCCCGCCGTCCTTCGGCGCGCGGACGGCGCTCTTCGTCCGCCGCCGCCTGGACCAGTACCGGCTCGACCGGGCCATGCGGGGCTGGTACGCCGAGCTCTACACGGACGTGAACCGCGAGGGGTGGCTGCGCACGCAGGCCGCGATCGAGCGGATGCACCGGCGCATGGCCCTGCGTGGCGGCCGCTTCCTTGTCGCGACCTGGCCCGTGCTGGCCCATCTCGACCGCGAGTACCCCTTCCGCGAGGCGCACGCTGCGATCGGGAAGTTCTGCCACGCCTCGGGAACCGCGTGGCTGGACCTCCTTCCGGCGCTGGAGGGCCGCGTCGCCGAGGACCTGTGGGTCCACCCGCACGATCCCCACCCGAACCCGCTCGCGCACCGCCTGGCGGCGGAGTCGCTCGCGCCGGCCGTGATCCGCCTGGCGGATTGACCAGCCCGTCCGGCGCGGAGCCGCGGGCCGTTGGCATACACTGGGCCGCCATGAACACGGCGGCCCGAGCGCTGGTGATCTTCGGCGTGGTCGGGGGCCTGGCCGTGCCCCTCGTCACCGAGATGTGCACGCCCGCGCCCGCGAGCCTGGAGCGCCGGGTGGCCCTGGCCCTCGCCTTCCTGGCCGTCGGTCTGGTGGCCCTGGTCGCGGCGCGGCTCCTGCGCGCCGGCGAGCCCTGGCTCGCCGCGGAGGGCCGACGGCAGGAGCAGTTCCTCGCCACCCTGGACGGGCGCTGGCTGAACCCGGCCATCGCCGTCGCGGCGGCGCTCAGCCTGCTGCTGGAGCTGGCCACCATCCGTTGGCAGGCCACGATCTTCGAGTTCTTCGCCCTCTACAAGAACTTCGGCCTGCTGGCCTGCTTCGCGGGCCTCGGCTTCGGCTACGCGCTGGCCGCGCGCGCGCCCATACCGCTTTTCGCGACCTTGCCCCTCCTGGCCTGGCAGTTCGCACTGCTGATCGGATTGCGCCGCGGGATGGCGCAGAGCCAGCTCGACACGCTCCCGCGCGTCCCCTTCCAGGAGCAGCTCAACATGGGCGTGCTGGCCTCCGACCTCGCCGGGTCCGTGGCCATCTATTTCTTCCTGGCCGTGACCTTCACGCTGACCGCGCTCGCGCTGGTCCCCGTCGGCCAGTTGTGCGGCCGGCTCATGGAGCGGCGCGCCGAGCTGCACGGCTATGCCCTGAACCTGGCCGGGAGCGTGGCCGGGGTGATCGCGGTGTTCGCCCTCAGCGCCTTCTGGACCCCGCCGCAGGTCTGGTACGGCCTGGCCTTCGCCCTCCTGCTCCTTTTCCATCCGGCCGACGCGCGCCTTCGCTCCGGCGCGGTCTGGGCGCTGGTGGGACTGGCGATTCTCAGCTGGCCGTACCGGAACTACTACTATCAGCGCGTCTACTCGCCCTACCAGCTGCTCGAGATCGGCTACGGCAAGACCGGCCTGCCCACGGTGCTGGCGGCGGGCCACTACTACCAGCGCGTGCTCGACCTGTCCGACCGCGCCACCATGGGCCAGCGCCCGGACCCCGACCTGGTCTTCGCGCGCCAGTACTATTCGCTGCCCTACCGCTTCCGGCCACCGGGCGCCCGGGTGGCCATCGTGGGAGCCGGCACCGGCAACGACGCCGCCGCGGCCCTCCGCGCCGGAGCCAGCCACGTGGACGCCATCGAGATCGACCCGGCCATCCTGGGCCTGGGGCGCCAGCACCACGTCGAGCGGCCCTATTCCGACTCGCGGGTCAGGGTGGTGGTCAACGACGCGCGCGCCTTCCTGCGCGAGGGGCATGACCGCTACGACATCATCGTCTACGGCCTGCTCGACTCCCACACGCTTCTCTCGCACGCGTCGAGCGTGCGCCTCGACTCGTTCGTCTACACCGTCGAGGCCCTGCGCGAGGCGCGCGCCCGGCTGAACCCGGGCGGCCTC
>DAINRN010000265.1:0-5700 GCA_036741815.1 Acidobacteriota bacterium | reverse complement strand
GGACGAGAGGCCCGCCCGCGTAGCCGCCGACGCCGAGGACGGCCCGCGGCGTCTCGCGCCGGAGGAGGGCCGCGGCGCGGAAGAGGGCGCGGGGCAGGGCCAGGAGGCCTCGCAGGGCTCGCGCCGTCCCCACGCCCTTGAGGGGCAGGATGGGGAGGAGCTCCAGCGCGTAGCCCGCGCGCGGCACGATGCGGGACTCCAGCCCGCGCGATGTGCCCACGAACACGACCCGGACGCCGGGGTCTCGGCGCACCAGCTCGTCCGCCACCGCGATGCCGGGGAAGAGGTGGCCCCCTGTGCCGCCCGCCGCGATTGGGATCGTGGCCATTCAGTCCGCATGCTGTGACACGTTCAGGACCAGCCCAACGCTGAGCAGGGTCAGGACCAGGGACGAGCCGCCGGCGCTGATGAACGGCAGGGGGATGCCCTTGGTGGGCAGCAGGCCCACCACGACGCTCACGTTGATCAGGGCCTGGAGCACCACGGCGAGCGTGAGGCCCGCGGCCAGGTACGTGCCGAAGGCGTCGGGCGCCTTCCACGCCGCGCGGATCCCGCGCCAGAGCAGGAGCACGAAGGCCAGGACCACCGCCCCCGCGCCCAGCAGGCCCAGCTCCTCGCCGATCACGGCGTAGATGAAGTCGCTGTACGGATAGGGCAGGTAGAAGAGCTTCTGGCGGCCCTCCCCCAGGCCCACGCCGCGCAGCCCGCCCGTGCCCACCGCGATGAGGCTCTGGATGAGCTGGTAGCCGGACCCGCGGGCGTCCGACCACGGGTTGAGGTAGGCCTCGATGCGGTCGCGCCGGTAGGAGGCCGCGGTGACGGCGTGGTACAGCAGGGGCACGGCCAGGACCGCGAAGGCCCCGAAGTAGCGCAGGCGCAGCCCCGCGAGGTACAGCATCACGCCCCCCACGAGCACCAGGGTGGCCGCGGTGCCGAGGTCGGGCTGGATGAAGATCAGGAAGGCGAACCACCCGAGCAGCAGGAGCGCGGGGAAGAGCGAGGGCAGGAACTCGTTCACCCGGTCCCCCCGGCGCTCGAGGTGGTAGGCGAGGAAGAGGATCATGGCCAGCTTGGCCAGCTCCGCGGGCTGGAACGAGAGCGGGCCCAGGCGCAGCCAGCGGTGGGTCTCGTTCACCGGCCGCATGAAGAGGACGACGATCAGGAGGAGCGTGGTGACCGCCACCACCGCGTAGACGACGCCCGGCCGGCGCAGCTTCCGGTAGTCCATGCTCATGGCCGCGGCCATGGCCACGAGCCCGATGGCCGCCCACAGGGCCTGCCGGAAGAGGAAGTGATAGGCGTTGCCGTGGGACTCTTCCGCCAGGGCCGACGACGCGCTCCAGACCGTCACCAGGCCCAGGCCGATGAGGGCCACGGTCACGGCGAAGAGGGTGGCGTCGGACGCCAGCTTCTTGGCCACGTCTACCCTTTCCGCTCCGCGAGCGCCCGCACCGCGCGCTTGAAGGCGCGCCCGCGGTCCGCGTAGTCCTGGAACATGTCGAAGGAGGAGCAGGCGGGGGCCAGCAGGACCACGTCCCCCCGCTTGGCCGCGGCGAAGCCGCGCTCCACCGCCTCCTCCAGGGTTTCGCACAGCACCACCGGGAGCGCCGGCGCCAGGGCCGCCGCCACCCGTTGCCGCGTCTCCCCGATGGCCATCACGGCCCTGCCGCGCCGGACCAGGTCCTCGCGAAGGTCCGCGAACTCGCCCCCCTTGTAGCGGCCCCCGATGATGGCCACCACCGGGCGGTCGAAGGCCTCGAGGCTCTTGCGCGCCGCGTCCACGTTGGTGGCCTTCGAGTCGTTGAAGAAGGTGACGCCCTCGATCTCGGCCACCCGCTCCAGGACGTGCTCGACGCCCTCGAACTTCGCCACCGCCCGGGCGATGCTCTCCGCGGACGCGCCGAGCAGGCGCGCGGCGGCGGAGGCGGCCAACAGGTCAAGCAGCAAGTGGGATCCCGGGAGACGGACGGATGAGATCGGGAAGAGCTGCTCGACACGACCGTCGAGACGGAGGCAGGCGTGACCGGCATTGAAGAACGCGCTGTCAGTCTCGCCAAGAGGCGAGGGAGCGAAACGCACAAGACGCGCCCGGCCCCATCCGCGCTCCCTCGCCAGCTCTGCATTGACAACCAGCCAGTCTTCGCTCGTCTGGTTGGCGAAGACGCGCGCCTTCGCAGCGCTGTAATCCTCGAAGCTCGGGTGGCGGTCCAGGTGATCGGCGGACAGGTTCAGGAAGACCGCCACCTTCGGATGGAACGTGTCGGTGCCCTCGAGCTGGAAGCTCGAGACCTCGAGCACGAAGACCGTCTCGTCGGTCGCGCCGTCCAGCAGGCCCGTGACGGCCTGGCCGATGTTCCCGCCCAGGCGCACGTCGCCGCCCGCCTCGCCGAGCATGGCCGCGAGCGCGGCGGTGGTGGTGGACTTGCCCTTGGTGCCCGTCACCGCGGCGACGGTGCCGCGCATGTGCTGGTAGCCCAGCTCCAGCTCCGCCATCACGGGGACGCCGGCCGCGCGCGCGGCGACGAGCTCGGGCAGGTCCCAGGGCACGCCCGGCGAGACAACCACGAGGTCGGCGCCCGTGAAGGTCGCCTCGCGGTGGCCGCCCAGCTCCAGGCGCGCGCCCCTCTCCTGCAGCATCACGGCTTCCTGCGCCAGGTCGGCCGCCGGCCGCCGGTCTGTCGCGACCACGAGGGCCCCGCGCCGGAGGAGGAACTCCGCCGCCGCGATCCCCGACCGCGCCAGACCCACGACCACCACCTGTTTCCCCGCCAGCTCCAAGGCGCCCTCATCCCTTCCCGCTCATCCCTGTTCCCTCCGTTAGCGAAGCTTCAGCGTGGTGAGGCTGAACAGCGCGAACACGAAGGCCACGATCCAGAAACGGATGATGATCTGCGGCTCCTTCCAGCCCACGAGCTCGAAGTGGTGGTGCAGGGGCGACATGCGGAAGATCCGCTTGCCCCGCAGCTTGAAGGACCCGACCTGCAGAATCACGGACAGCGCCTCGATCACGAACAGGCCGCCGATGGGGATGAGCAGCAGCTCCTGTTTGATGAGGATGGCCACCGTCCCCAGGGCGCCGCCCAGGCTCAGGCTGCCCACGTCGCCCATGAAGATCTGCGCCGGGTAGCAGTTCCACCAGAGGAAGCCCATGGAGGCGCCCACCATGGCCCCGCAGAAGATCGTGATCTCCCCTGCGCGCGGCTGGTAGAGCAGGTCCAGGTAGCCGGAGAACACGCGGTTCCCGCTGACGTACGCGAGGACGGTGAAGGCGGCGGCCGCGATCAGCGTGGTGCCGATGGCCAGGCCGTCCAGGCCGTCCGTCATGTTCACGGCGTTGCTGGCCGCCACCACCACCAGCACCGCGAAGAGGACGTAGAAGGGCCCGATGTCCGGCATGAAGTTCTTGAAGAAGGGGACGATGAGCCGGGTGGAGTACTGCGTGGGCTCCACGCGCGAGAACACGTAGATGGCGGCGCCGATGGCCAGTCCCACCAGCACCTGGTAGAACATCTTCGTGCGGCCCCGCAGCCCGAGGTTCTGCTTCTTGACCACCTTCAGGTAGTCGTCGGCGAAGCCGATGGCCCCGAAGGCCAGGGTGGCGAACATCAGGATCCAGGTGTTGCGGTTGCGCAGGTCGGCCCACAGCATCGTGGGCACGAGGATCCCGGTCAGCACCAGCAAGCCGCCCATGGTGGGCGTTCCCGCCTTGGTCTGATGGGCCTGCGGGCCCTCCTCCCGGATGTACTGGCCCACCTGCAGCCGGCGCAGCCGCTCGATCATCCAGGGCCCCAGGATGAGGACCAGGAAGAGCGCGGTGAGGCTGGCCACCGCGGTGCGGAAGGTGATGTAGTGGACGACGTTGAGCCCCGAGACCTGGTAGCGCAGGGCGTAGAGGAGGTGGTAGAGCACGCCTCACGCCTCCACCGCGCCGAGGCGCGTCCGCAGGGCGTCGACGATGGCCTCCATGCGCACCCCGCGGGACCCCTTGACCAGCACGGCGTCCCCCGGGCGCACCAGGTCCGGCGCGGCCGCCGCCGCCGCAGCGGAGTCGGGGAACGCCAGAAGGGCCTCGGGGCGGAGTCCCGCGCGCCGCGCCCCTTCCAGGAAGCCAGAGGCCAGCGGGCCCACCGCGGCCAGCACGTCCAGCCGGCCGCCCACCTTCTCGCCCGTTTGCCGGTGCAGCTCGGGGCCCGTGGGCCCCAGCTCGAGCATGTCTCCCAGGAAGGCCACGCGCCGGCCCCGGGCGCTGAGGCCCAGGGCGGTGACCGCGGCCTCCACCGCGGTGGGGTTCGAGTTGTAGCAGTCGTCGAGGAGCGTGATCCCCTGCCCGAGGGACACGACCTCTCCCCGGTGGCTCGCCGCCTTCAGGGTTGTGGCCGTCTCCGCGATGGTCGTGCTGTCGATCCCCAGGTGGTGGGCCACGGCCGCGGCGGCCAGGAAGTTCATGAGGAAGTGCGGACCCGGCAGCGGGAGCGCGACCTCCTCCGCCTGCCCGCCCATCCGCAGGGTGAAGCGCATGCCGTGCACCGTGCCCCGCCAGCTCTCCGCCGAGACGTCGTGGGCGCGGTCGTGGCCGAACCAGAGCACGCGCCCGCCCCGCGCCCGGTGGGCGTCGCCGATCCGCTTCACGCGCGGGTCGTCGCCGTTGAGCACCGCGGTGCCGCCCTCGGCTAGGCCCTCGAGGATCTCCGCCTTGGCCGCGGCGATGGCGTCCACGGAGTCGAAGAACTCGAGGTGCACCGGCGCCACCAGGGTGATGACGGCGACGTCCGGCCTCGCGATGCCCGACAACGCGCGCAGCTCGCCCGCAGCGGACATCCCCAGCTCGAGGACGGCGGCCGCGTGCTCCGGGCGCAGGCGGAGCAGCATCAGGGGCAGGCCGTACTGGTTGTTGAGGTTTCCCTCCGTCTTCAGGACCGGCCCGCGCGCGGAGAGCAGGGCCGCGGTCATCTCCTTGGTTGTGGTCTTGCCCGCCGAGCCCGTGATGCACACCACGGGGACCTCCGCCCGCGCCCGCGCGTGGCGCGCCAGGTCGGCCAGGCCGCGGGTGGTGTCGGCCACACGGACGAGCGCGAACCCCGCCGGGGCCTGCACGTCGCGGTGCACGAGGGCGGCCGCCGCGCCCCGCGCCGCCGCCTCCGCCACGAAGTCGTGTCCGTCGAAGCGCGGGCCGGCGATGGCCACGAAGAGCTGTCCCGGCGCCACGCGGCGCGAGTCGATGGTCACCCCGCCCACGTGCAAGCCGGGCGCGCCGGCCACCACGGCTCCCGACGTGGCCGCCGCCACCTCGGAGAGCGCCGTCGTCGCCAGGAGCGCCATGGCCGCTCCGCTCAAGCCTTCCCGCTCCGAGGGCCGGGGCTGGACAGCGCCGCCCTGGCCACCTGGCGGTCGTCGAAGGCGATGGTCCGGTCCCGCAGCACCTGGTAGGTCTCGTGGCCCTTGCCGGCGATCACCACCGCGTCGCCCGGGCCCGCCATGCCCAGCGCGCGGCCGATGGCCTCGCGCCGGTCCACGATCACGTGGCGCTGGGCGCGGCGGGTGCCGTTCATCCCGCGCTGGATCTCCTCCAGGATGGCCTCGGGGGGCTCGCTGCGCGGGTTGTCCGAGGTCACGACCACCACGTCGGAGAGGCGCGCGGCCACCGCCCCCATGAGCGGCCGCTTGGTCCGGTCGCGGTCGCCGCCGCAGCCGAAGACGACG
>DAINRN010000264.1:0-5706 GCA_036741815.1 Acidobacteriota bacterium | reverse complement strand
CCGACGAAGCCGCGGTTTACGGCGAGGCGTTTGCCGCCATGAAGGCCGGACGCTGGGAGCGCAAGGCCTTCGCCGGCGTGGAGCTGCACGGCAAGCGGATCGGCGTCATCGGCCTGGGCCGTATCGGCCGCGAGGTGGCGGCGCGGTGCCAGAAGCTCGGCATGGAGGTGGTAGGCTTCGACCCGTTCGTCTCCCAGGCGGTGGCGGAGACCCTGGGCGTGCGCCTCCTGCCCTTCGAGGACGTGCTGCGCGGGTCGGACTTCCTGACCCTGCACACCACCTTGACCAGCGAGTCGCGGCATCTCCTGGGCAGGGACGCCCTGTCAAAGGTGAAGCCCGGCGTCCGCATCGTGAACGCGGCGCGGGGGGAGCTGATCGACGAGCCCGCGCTGCTCGAGGCGCTGGAGAGCGGCCGCGTGGCCGCCGCGGCCCTCGACGTGCACGCGCGGGAGCCTCCGGCCGACTGGACGCTGGCCCGGCATCCGCGCGTGGTGGCCACGCCCCACGTGGGCGCCGCCACGGCGGAGGCGCAGGAGCGCGTGGGCACCGACATCGCGGTCCAGGTGCGCGACTACCTGAAGGGCGGCGTCATCCAGCACGCGGTGAACTTCTTTTCGCTCTCGGGCGACGTGTACGACCAGGTCAAGCCCGCCATCGACATGGGCGAGCGGCTCGGCCTGTTCCTCGGCCAGGTCTGCCCCGGATCCTTCGAGCGCATCGAGATCGGCGTGTACGGCGACTTCCGCGACCTCGACGTCAAGCCGATCCTGGCCGCGGCGGTGGCGGGGGCCCTGCGGCCGGCGGTCCCCGCCATCAGCCTGGTGAACGCGCGGTCGGTGGCTGCGGAGCGGGGGATCGAGGTGCTGGAGTCCACCTCGTCCGCGCGCCTGGCCTTCGCCAACCTCATGGTGGTCCGCCTCAAGACCAGCGAGTGCGACCTCTCGGTGGCGGGCACCCTCTTCGGCCGCAACCTGCCGCGCCTGGTGGACGTGGACGGCGTCGAGGTGGACGCCATACCCCAGGGGCGCCTGCTCATGGTGCGCAACGAAGATACGCCCGGCGTGGTCGGGCACATCGGCACCCTGCTGGGGGAGCGCGCCATCAACATCGCGCGCATGACCGTGGGCCGGAAGCCCGGCAGCGGGCGCGCCGTCATGCTCATCGAGGTGGACAACGACGTGCCCCCGGAGGTCCTGGCGGAGGTGAAGAGGATCCCGGGGGTGCGCGAGGCGCGCTCCATCAACCTGGGTTGACTGCGCTTCGCGACCTCGTGAAGCGTCGGGCCGAGGCGGTCGGGATTTCCGCGCTCGTCCTGACCGCCCTCGCGGTGCGGGTCGCCTACCTCTTCGCTACCGCCCGTCGGCCGGGGTTCCGCTGGATCGATCCTGACCGGTACGCGGCCATGGGCAGCCTGCTGGCGGGCGCCGAGGGCGACGGGCGCTGGCGCTGGACGCTCGACGCCGTCCTGTACCTGAAGCACGTCAAAGCACCCCTCTACCCGGTCATCCTCTCCTTCTTCGCGCTGCTGCCGGCGCCGTATCCCTTCTCCGCCGCGCTCGCGCAGGCCGCGGCCAGCGCGGCGGGGGTGGGGCTGCTCTTCGTGATCGGGCGCGCGATCCACTCCACCCGCGCGGGGTTCATCGCCGCCTTTCTCTACGCGATCTATCTCCCGTCGATCTTCGACGTGGTGGTGATCCAGCAGGAGGCCTTCCACATCCCCCTGGTGCTGGCCGCCTTCGCCCTGCTCGCGGACGCGGCGGCGCGGGAGGTCTCGCCCGCGCGCGTCGCGCTGGCGGGAGCCGTCCTGGGGCTGGCGGCGCTCGTGCGCTCCATGCCGGTGTACTACCTGGTCCCAGCCGCCCTGCTCTTCGCCGTCACCGGCGGCCGCCGCCGCGAGGACTGGCGGAGGGCGGGCGGGCTGGTCGCCGGCTTCGCGGCCGTGACCGCGCCCTACGTGGTCTACATCTCGACGGCGATGGGCCACCTCGTGCTCATCGACAACATGGGCTCGATCCATTTCGGCACCGCCTACCAGCACAGCCGCGAGGTGGTGCACAACGCGCCGCCGCCCACGCTGCCCGAGATCATCGGGATGTTCCTCAAGACCTTCGCGTCGGCCCCCCTCGTCTTCCTGGGCGACAGGGTGGAGGACCTGCGCGGCCTCTTCATGTTGCGCGGCGGCCGCTGGCTCCAGCTCAACGTCCATGCGGCCACGGCGGCGCACGCCGCCGGCTACAAGCTCCTGGCCCACGCCTGCCAGGACCTTCCCTTCGCCCTCTCCGCGGTCCTGGCCCCGTTCGGCTGGGCCCTCGTGCGCAACCGCCGCGCGGCGGCGCTCGTGGGCCTTTGGGTCGTGATGTACATCGGCCTGCTCGCGGCCTTCACCTGGAGCGGCGCCCGCTACCGTGCGCCCTACGAGCCGCACCTCATGGCGCTGGCCGCGGTGGCGCTGGCCGGATCCTGGCGGCGTCCGCGGCCGCTTGCGCTCGCCGCGGCCGCGGCCGTGTCCCTGGGGGTCGCGTGGGCGGTCATGGCGTCCGTCCCGGCCACGGCGCGGGCGCGAGCGGAATACGGGATCGCGGAATGGTGGGTGGGCGAGGGTGGTCGCAAGGCCCGTGCCTTCGGCGGCTGCGGCTTCACCGTCGTGCCCGTGGACGGCCAGGTGCAGCTCACCGTCGTGCCCTGGGACCACCCCGCGGCGGGCGACCCCGTGCGCGTGCAGATGAGGGTGGAGGGCCGGCCCGCGGGCGAGGTGGTGATCGCCGACACCGATCAGCGTCCCCTGACCTACCCGTGGCGCGAGGTGACCGCCTTCGTCGAGCTCGACGCGGCGACCGTGGCCACGGGCCGCCCGGCGGCGTTCCGCATCCGGGTCCTGACCCGCGCGGCCCCCGAGCACGAGCACGACCCTGGCGGCCCTCCGGGCCAGGGACCGTGATCCGCCGCAACTTCGCGGTCCTCTCCGCGGCCCAGACCGCCGGCCGGCTGCTGGCCTTCGCGGTCACCGTCCATCTCACGCGCACGCTGCTGGCCGAGGGCTTCGGCGCGGTCGCCTTCGCCACCAGCGTCCTCGCCGGGGCGGCGCTGCTGGTGGACCTCGGCTTCGACTCGTTCGGGCCCCTGGAAGTGGCGCGCGGGCGAAGGCCGGCCGCCATGCTCGCGCGCACGGTGGTGGCCCTGCGCCTCGGGTTGACCGCGCCGGCCTTCCTCGCGCTCGCGTTGTTCGCCTGGCTCAGTCCCGTCTCCGCAGCCACGAAAGCGGTCGTGCTCCTCTACGGTCTCTCGCTGCTCGCCAACGCGGTAGACCTGAACTGGCTCTTCCTCGGGGCCGAACGGATGGGCGCGGCCGCCGCCGCCGACTTCGCGCAGCAGGCCCTCATCGCCGCGGGCGCCTTCGCGCTGGTGCGCGAGCCCGAGCACCTGCTGCGGATGCCCCTCATCTTCCTGGCGGCGCGAGCGGCCGCGGTCGCGTGGCTGGCCGTGGCCGCGGCGAGGACATGGGGCCCGATCCGTCCCACGCTCGATCGCGCCCTCCTGCGCGACCTGGTGCCGGCGGCGCTCCCCTTCGCGGGAGCGGCCGCGGTGGCCGTGGTCCTCACCTACTTCGACCTCGTGTTCGTCGGACTGTGGATGGGGACCGTGAACGCCGGCCTCTACGGCGCCGCCTATCGGATCCTGTGGCTGCCCACCATGCTCGTCACCGCCTATCTGACGGTGCTGCGTCCCTCCGTGGCGCGGCGGGCGATGGCTAGGCCCGCCTCGCCCTTCTCCGTGCTGGGACCGCCCGCGGCGGCAGTGGTCGTGGTGGGAATCGTGGCCGCCGCGGCGGGGATCCTGCTCGCGCCGGCGATAGTGGACGTCCTGTACGGGCCGGCCTACAGCGCCGCGGTGGCCCCGCTGCGCCTCCTGCTCGTGTCCTTTGCGCTGCTCGTCGTGAGCCGGCACTATCGGCTGGTATTGGTCGCGTCGGGCCGGCAGGCCATGGACCTCCGCATCATGGCGGCCGCCGCCGCCTTAAACGTCGCCGCGAACCTGTGGCTCGTCCCGCGCGCCGGCCTCGTGGGCGCAGCCGCCGCCAACGTCGCTTCGGAGGCCGTCATCCTCGCGGCGGTACTCTGGGCGGCGCGCAGCGGGGCGCGCGCGCGCGGCGCCTGACGAGCAGCGGCCTACGGTCTGCGGTACACTCTCCAACCGATGCGACGGACACTCATGCTCGTCGGCCTGGTGCTGCTGCTCACCGCGGCGGCCGCTCCCGTGCTCGAGGCCCTCGCGCCGTGCACGGAGCCATGCGTGGATGAGGGACCCGGTGGGCAGTGTGCCACGGGCCCTTGCTGCTCCTGCTGCGTCCACGTCAGGCTCGTCAAGGTCGACCGTCTGGCCCTGGTGGCTCCTCTGGCGCCGGCCTTTCCCCTACCGCCGACAGCCGTCGGAATGGCGCTCGCCGCCGATCCTCGCGACATCCTGCACGTCCCCAAGCCGACTCGAGCGTAGCTCGCGCGCTTTCATGCGCCGCGTCTGACAGCGGCGCCGTTCGGCTGCTTTCGAGGAGGACCATGAGGAGTCGGTGTGTCGTGGCGCTCGGCGCCGCGCTCGCGGTCGGCATGTCGTCAAGTGAAGTCGCAGCGGACGCGTTGACGCTGCCGATGGCGCTGGCGCGCGCGAGGGAGCGCTCTCTCGACATCGTCGCGTCGCGCCGGCGGGTGGCGGAAGCGCAGGCACGGCTGGACACGCGTCCGGCCCTGCGCGACAACCCGTCCCTTGAGGGCGCGTGGGGCGCCAGGGACGCGTTGCCCGACGACTACGAGCTGGGGCTGAGCCAGACCTTCCAGCTGGGGGGTCGCGGCGGGTCGCGGCGCGATATCGACCACGCGGCCTTCGCGCGCGAGGAGGCCGAAGCGGCGCAGGTCGAGCGCACCGTCCTTCGCGACGTTCGGGCGGCCTTTCTGCGCGGCCTTCACGCGGCGGAGCGATTGCGGGTGGCTCGCTCGGTGGAGGCGGACGCGGCCGAGCTGGAGCGGATCGCCAGGCGGCGGCACGAGGCGGGCGACGTCGCCGCCCTGGACGTCAACCTGGCCGCGAGCGCCCGCTCCAGGTCCCGTGCCGAAACGAAGGCGGCCGAGGCCGCCCAGGAGTCGGCGCTGACGGATCTGCGAGTGCTGATCGCCGCGGACGCCGGCGAGCCATTGACGCTGGCGGGCCCCCTTCTGGACGAGCGCTCGTTTGACGCCGGCTCGCTGCTCGCCGCCGTCAGCGACCGGCCGGAGGTTCGGGTCCTCGAGGCCCAGATCCGCGAGGCCGAGGCGGAGGTGCGGCTCGGCAAGGGATCCAGGTGGCCCGACGTCACGCCCGCCGTCCGCTACGAGCGGGACGAGGGTAGGCAGGTGATCTGGGCCGGGCTGAGCCTCTCTCTGCCCTTCTTCGAGCGTGGCCAGCAGCCGCGAGCGGTCGCCGAGGTGCGTGCGGAAGGCCTTCGGGCCGAGGTAGAGGCGAGGAAGCGCGTCGTCCGGAACCAGGTCCAGGGCGCGCTGGCGTTACACGAGCTGCGCCGCGCGGCGGTCGCCGAGCTGGCGGCCAACGTCGAGACGCTCGCAGATAGCGAAGCTCTCGCTCGCCGTAGTTACGAGGTGGGCCAGATCGGCCTCGGGGAGATGCTCCTCCTGCGGAGGGAGGCCGACGATGATCGTCGGGTAGATCGGGTCGCGCCGG
>DAINRN010000263.1:0-5713 GCA_036741815.1 Acidobacteriota bacterium | reverse complement strand
CGCATCTCCACAAGGCCGAGCCGTCCGGCGCTGCTCTCCGGGGCGTACAACTTGTCGATGCTGAACTCGGCGCGATGCGTATTGCCGCTCGCATCGATGAGCAGGTTACGGAACAGGCGGTCGCACAGCCAGGGTAGGACAGGCTTCCAGCCTGTCCCGGTCGGCGAAGCCGACGAACTGCTCGCGCCGGTGCGCTCGCTCACCGGCGGGCACGGCACGTCCATGAACTCGTCCTTCCCTTTGGGTACGTCACGCCCACCGAGGCCATGACCTGCCACCGCGCGGGCGTGGACGTCATCAAGATCTTCCCCGCGTCGTCCTTCGGCGGCCCCGCCTACCTCAAGGCCTTGCGCGAGCCCCTGCCGTTCCTGCGCCTGATGCCGACGGGCGGGGTGGACGAGTCGAACCTCCGCGCCTATCTGGACGCCGGCGCCGCGGGCTTCGGCCTGGGCGGGAGCCTGGTGGACCGCAAGACCGCCGCGGCGGGGGACTGGCCGGTGGTGGTCGAGCGCGCGCGCCGGGTCATGGCCGCCGTGTCCGCGTGGCGGGCCGAGAGTCGATAAGGTCCGATGAACGTCCTCCTCCTCCGGGACGTCGTGGCCGTCCTCCTGGCCGGCGGCGCGGGGGAGCGCCTCTACCCGCTGACCCGCGACCGCGCCAAGCCGGCGGTCTCCTTCGGCGGCCCCTACCGGATCATCGACTTCACGCTCAGCAACTGCGTGAACTCCGGCCTGCGCAAGATCTTCATCGCCACCCAGTACAAGGCCCAGAGCCTGAACCGGCACGTCCGGCTGGGGTGGAGCGTGGTGAACACCGAGCTGGGGGAGTTCGTGGAGATCCTGCCCCCGCAGAAGAGGGTGGGGGAGAACTGGTACCTGGGGACGGCGGACGCGGTGTACCAGAACCTCTACATCATCGAGCGCGAGGCCCCGCGCTGGGTGATCGTCCTCTCCGGCGACCACATCTACAAGATGGACTACGGGAAGATGCTGGACGTCCACATCGCGCGCGGGGCGTCGCTGACGGTGGGGGCCATAGAGGTGCCCGTCGCGGAGTCCCGCCGCTTCGGGGTCCTGGAGGTGGACGAAAACAGCCGGCTCACCGGGTTCCAGGAGAAGCCGGCCGCGGCCGCGCCCACGCCCTGGAACGCCGGGATGTGCCTGGGGTCCATGGGCGTCTACATCTTCGAC
The DNA here is from genome assembly GCA_036741815.1 of Acidobacteriota bacterium. Taxonomy (GTDB): domain Bacteria; phylum Acidobacteriota; class Vicinamibacteria; order Fen-336; family Fen-336; genus DAINRN01. Next base: position 4,523 of record DAINRN010000263.1, on the reverse strand, counting down.
ACCGCGGTGCTGGTGCGCGAGCTGGTCAAGGACGCCGAGGAGGGCACGAGCCACGACTTCGGGCGGGACATCATCCCCAAGCTGGTGGAGGGAGAAGAGCGGGTCTACGCCTACCTCTTCTGGGACGAGAACAAGAAGGAGTCGAAGTACTGGCGGGACATCGGGACGCTCGACGCCTACTACGAAGCCTCGATGGACCTCATCCAGGTGAACCCCGTCTTCAACCTCTACGACCCCGACTGGCCGCTGCGCACGTACCAGCCGCAGTTCCCGCCCGCCAAGTTCGTCCTGAACGAGGACGGCCGCCGCGGCCACGCCCTGGACTCCATCGTCTCCATGGGCTGCATCATCTCCGGCAGCGAGGTCCAGGGCTCGATCCTGGCCCCGAACGTACGCATCCACTCCTACTGCCAGATCGACGACTCCATCATCATGCCCAACGCCACCATCAACCGCTCCGCCAAGATCCGCAAGACGATCATCGACCGCGACGTCGAGGTACCGCGGGGGGCCGTCATCGGATACGATCCGGCGGAAGACCGTCGGCGGCACACGGTCTCGGACGGCGGGGTGGTGGTGGTGACGCCGGGCGAGGACTGCTTCGTGGACGCGGCGGTGGCGGGGGCCAAGGCATGAGCCGCATCGAGTCCGTCTTCGCGCGCGAGATCCTGGACAGCCGCGGCAACCCCACGGTGGAGGCCGAGGTCACGTTGGAGGGCGGCGCCTTCGGCCGGGCGGCGGTGCCGTCCGGCGCCTCCACGGGCGAAAGGGAGGCGGTGGAGCTGCGGGACGGTGACCCCAAGCGCTTCCTGGGCCGCGGGGTCGGCAAGGCGGTGGCGGCGGTGAACGACTCCATCGCCCCCGAGGTCCTGGGCGAGGACGGGCAGGACCAGGCCGTCATCGACCAGCTCATGATCGAGCTCGACGGCACCGGCAACAAGGGCCGGCTGGGGGCCAACGCCATCCTGGCCGTCTCCCTGGCCGTGGCCCGGGCCGCCGCGGAGTCCACCGGCCAGCCCTTGTATCGCTACGTCGGCGGCGCCGCCGCGCGGACCCTGCCCGTCCCCTTCATGAACATCGTGAACGGGGGCGCCCACGCGGACAACAAGCTCGACCCCCAGGAGTTCATGATCGTGCCCCACGGCGCGGAGAGCTTCGCCGAGGCCCTGCGCATGGGGGTGGAGGTCTTCCACAACCTGAAGACGATCCTGAAGAAGAAGGGCCAGGCCACTTCCGTGGGGGACGAGGGCGGCTTCGCCCCCAACCTCTCCTCGAGCGAGGAGACCCTGGAGACGATCCTGGAAGCCGTGCGGGCGGCGGGCTACAAGGCGGGCGATCAGATCTCGCTGGCCCTGGACGTGGCGGCCAGCGAGTTCCACGAGGGGAAGAAGTACGTCTTCAAGAAGTCCGGCGGGGGAACCAAGACCTCCGAGCAGATGGTGGCCATGTACGAGGCGTGGGTGAAGGACTACCCGATCGTGTCGCTGGAAGACGGCGTGGGCGAGAAGGACTGGGCGGGCTGGAAGGCGCTCACGCAGGCCCTCGGCTCCCGGATCCAGCTCGTCGGCGACGACCTGTTCGTGACCAATCCGGAGATCCTCGCCCGGGGCATCGCGGAGGGCGTGGCGAACTCGGTGCTCGTGAAGGTGAACCAGATCGGTACCCTCACGGAGACCCTCGACTGCGTGGCCATGGCCTACCGCGCCGGCTACACCTGCATGATGAGCCACCGCAGCGGCGAGACCGAGGACACGACGATCGCGGACCTCGCCGTGGCCACCGGCTGCGGCCAGATCAAGACCGGCTCCGCCTCCCGCACCGACCGCGTGGCGAAATACAACCAGCTGCTCCGTATCGAGGAGGAGCTGGGGCCGATGGCCCGCTTCGCGGGGCGGGCGGCGCTGAACCCGAGGCGGTAGCGCCTCTACCCTCGCGGTAGCTTCCGTACCGCCGCGGTAGCGCCCTTACCGCTGCGGTAGCGCCCTTACCGCTGCGGTAGCGCCCTTACCGCTGCGAGAGCTCCTTACCGCTGCGATAGCTCACGCACTGCCGCGGTAACGCCCATGCCGCCGCGGTAGCGCCCTTACCGCTGCGATAGCTCCTTACCGCTGCGATAGCTCACGCACTGCCGCGGTAACGCCCATGCCGCCGCGGGGTGCCGCAAAGATGGCTCTTCCGTCCAGGCCGGGGCGAGACGTGGCGGTCTGGTCGGCTCAAGCCCGCCGTCACGTAGCTTCCTCCCGTCGTTGGGCGCACCTGCCCCCGGATCGCAGTGGTTGTCACGCGCGCAGTTGCGGCTGAACAGCTCTCCCTTTCGCCCGCCAGTCACGGGCCTAACAAGCAATGCTATTTATGTCAGTTGAGTGCCGTCGGACCTTCGATGTCGTTACTTGAATATATAAGGTGGGTATGAATACGAGCATTCTTGACTGCGCTGCCGCGCTATCGGATGGGGACCTCCTCGCGCGGGTCGAGACCCTGGCCGGGACCGAACGCGAGACCGCGGCTGAGCTGGTGGCCCATCTGGCCGCGTTGGAGTTGCGGCCGAATGCGTTTGCCGCTCGAGGCTACGGCTCGTTGTTCGACTATTGCACTCAGGCCTTGCGGCTCTCCGAGGACGCCGCCTGCACGCGGATCAGGGCGGCCCGCACATGTCGGAGCTTCCCCGTCGTGCTCGACCTGCTGTCGTCCGGCGCTGTGAGCCTCACGACGATTCGGCTGTTGCAGCCCCATCTCACTCCCGAGAACCACCAGGCGGTGCTGGCCAGGGCGGCGAACAAGCGTCGGGACGAGATCCAGGCCCTGGTCGCCGAGCTGGCTCCGCAGCCGGATGTCCTGGCTTCGGTGAGGAAGCTGCCTGATCCGCAACGTCCACGGCCTTCCGTCCCGGAACCGACGCTGATCTTCGCTCCTGAGGCGTCGAGCGTGCCGTCCAGTGCGACGTCTACGATGAGCTGCAATGACCGGTCTGCTCCCGCAGGGCCGGACATGTCGACCAGGCCCCTGACGGCCCCCTTGGACCGGCCGCGGCCGATCGTCCGCGCCTCCGCTCCGCAACGGTATCGCGTGCAGTTCACGATCGGCCAGGAGACGCATGACAAGCTTCGGCGCCTCCAGGCCCTGGTGCGGCGCGAGAACCCGAGTGGAGATGTAGCGATGATCTTCGAGCAGGCTGTCGAGCTGATGCTGGAAAAGGTCGAAAGGGCCAAGATCGGTGCGAAGACCCGGCGCAGCCGGACGCAAAGCGCCGGGACGGCCCGCCACGCTTACGAAAAACGAATCCGTTTCAGAACGGATGACCCGGGCGAGGGTGGGGAGAAGGGTTCGCGGCCACCGTCGCGGCATATTCCAAACGCCGTCAAGCGTGCAGTCTGGCACCGCGATGGAGCGCAGTGCGCCTTCGTGTCTGAGGGCGGACGCCGGTGCACCGAGCGCGCGTTCCTGGAGCTCCACCATGTCCAGCCCTACGCGTTGGGTGGACCGCCCAGCCTCGGAAACATCGCCCTACGGTGTCGCCGGCACAACTCCTACGAAGCGGCGGTGGTGTTCGGTCCTCGCGCGGCCTCCACCATGGGAGAAGCGGATGGATGATCAGGCGCGCTCCGATCGGGACGGGCCGACGGAACAAGGGCGCGGACGGAGCAGGGATGGCCGACGGAGCAACGACGGGCCGACGGAACAAGGACGGCCGACGGAATCAGGACGGGCCCACGGAATGAGTACGGAGGTCCGGGCCCAGGAGGCGCGGGTCAGTAAGGGTGGGAGCCGGAGGTGGCGGGGTCCGCTACTCCCCGTCGTCCTCGACGGAGATCTTCAGGGAGCGGAGGAATTTCTTGTCGAGCGGGGTCATCTTGAGCGGCACGGGCTCGCTCTTCTCCACGCGGAAGTCGAAGGTGGAGACCTCCGCCGCCTCGCGGCTGCCCGTCTTGTTGAAGCCGATGGTGGCCTCGAGCACGAGCGAGACCTCGTAGCCTTCGGCCTTGATCCGGTTCAGGCAGTGGGCGATCTGCGGCGCCTCGGCGAGCGTCCGTTGGATCGTCGATCCGAGATCCTGCACCATGCGCTTCACGTCCTCGCTGCTGGCGGGATCCGTTCGTTCCATGTGCGACCCGTGGAAATTATGGGGAGCGGCCCCTCCGCTGTCAAGCGGGAGCGGCAGGGCGCGGGCGGATCAGAAAGCCCACGCCCACACGATGGCGAAGCCGAGCTGGTGCTCCGAGCGCACCGCGTAGTCGGCGGGCACGACGCGCGCGCCGTCGGGCAGCGGCACGCCGGCGGGGGGGCCGGACAAGAGGCGCTGGCTGCCTTCGCGCAGGTCGGGCAGCACCGCGCCCGCCCCGGCGGCGCGTAGCCAATCGGCCAGGACCTCGTCGGTCACGCCGGTGAGGTCGACGAGGCCGGCGATGGGCGAGGGCCGGCGCTCGCCCGAGGGCAGCGAGTGCGCGTGATAGCGCAGGCCCAGCCCCAGCCGGGCGCCGCCGAAACGGGTCTGGACCCCGGCCACGACGTCGATCGGAGTGGCC
>DAINRN010000262.1:0-5725 GCA_036741815.1 Acidobacteriota bacterium | reverse complement strand
CTCGTCCTGGGGCTGGCCTGGAACGCCTGGAGCGGACGAGGGTTGGCCCTCGCCGGCAACGCCTTCGTCCGCGAAGGCGACGCCATCGAGGAGGTCTCCGTCGAAGATGCGAGGGCGCGCATGGACAAGGGCGCGCTCTTCCTGGACGCCCGCCCGCGCGACTTCTACGACATGAGCCACGTGCCGGGCGCGCTGCCGCTGCCGGAGGACGACTTCGACCGCGCCTTCGCCGCGCTCGAGGACCGCCTGCGGAGCCACTTCGACATCGTCGTGTACTGCAGCGGCTACGGCTGCGAGGCCAGCCACATCGTGGCGCGGAAGCTGGCCGCGAAGAGGATCCGCGCGACCGTCCTGCATGAAGGCTTTCCGGCGTGGACCGACGCCGGGTACCCGGTGAAGGAGGGCCCCCAACCGTGACGTGGCTGCGCCATCCCGCGGTGCACCGGGCGGCGGGCGTGCTCCTGGGCGCCGTCTTCCTCTACGCCAGCCTGGACAAGATCGCGCAGCCCGCCGAGTTTGCGCGGATCATCTATCACTACCAGGTCATCGGGCCCAGCGCGCGGCTGGGGTACGTCCCCGCCAACCTCTTCGCCGTCGCGCTCCCGTGGACGGAGGCCGTGGCCGGCGTGCTCCTCATCGCGGGCGTGTGGCGGCGCGAGGCGGCGGCGGTGGTCGGGGTCCTCCTGGTCGCGTTCCTGGCCGCGGTGGGGTCGGCGCTCCTGCGTGGCATCGACATCGAGAACTGCGGCTGCTTCACCGTGGACGGCGCGGGGCGGCGGGCCGGTCTCTGGCTCATGCTCGGAGACGCGGCGCTCCTGGCGGTATCCGTCTTCCTGGCCGCGGCGCCCACGCGGCGCGAACCGGCGCGCGCGGAGACGCCGGAAGGCGCGTTGACACTTCCCGTGGGCCGCGAGTAGCATCCGCCCCTCTCTCATGCGCCGCACGCTCTCCCTCATCGCCTGTCTCGCTCTCTGCGCGTGCGAGCAGCCCCCGGAAAAGGAGGTCGCGGCCGCCGAGAAGCAGGTCGAGCTGGCCCGCCGGGCCGGCGCGGAGCAGTACGCGCCGGCCCGGCTCCACGAGGCCGAGGCCGCGATCCAGGACGCGCACCGCAAGGTGACCGAGAAGGACTACCGCGGGGCCCTCTCCTCCGCCAGCGACGCGGCGGACAAGGCCAGGGGCGCGGCCAAGGCGGCGGCCGCGGCCAAGGCCCTGACGAAGGGGGCCGCGGAGGTGGCCCAGGCCGAGGCGCGCATCGCGCTCGAAGAAGCCGCGCAGGTCAAGGCGGAGGCCCTCGAGGCCAAGGTCCCCGAGGCCGCGTTCGAGGAGCTGGAGCCGCGCGCCCGGAAGCTGAGCCTGGACCTCGACGCGGCGGCGGCCACGCTCAAGCGCGGCGACCTCCTGGAGGCCCAGAAGGCTTCGGCATCCATCAAGACGGAGGCCGCGGCCCTCCCCGCCGCGTACCGCGGCGCCGTGGCCGCCTGGCAGGCCGCGCACCCCAAGGGGCGCGCCCGGCCGGCCGCCAGGTCCTCGGCGCGCAGACGCTAGGACGCATGCCGGCCGGCGCCCCGCCGCTCCCGCCGGAGGAGATGCGGGGCATGGTCGGACCGACCGACCCGCGGGCTTTCGACAACCCCACCGCGACCCCGATCTACGACCGCTTCCGCCTCCCCCTCGAGAGCTATGACGCCGTCTTCGACTTCGGTTGCGGTTGCGGGCGTCAAGCCCGGCAGCTTCTCCTCCAGAGGCCCCGGCCGCGCCGTTACGTCGGCATCGACACCAACCGCGAGATGGTGGAATGGTGCCGGGCGAACCTGTCCCCGGTCGATCCCGGCTTCCAGTTCCACCACCACGACGTGTACTCGCCGTCGTACGCGCCGGGCAACACCCTGAGGCTGGCCCAGCCGTTTCCCGTCGAGGACCGTGCGTTCAGCCTGGTCCTGGCGCACTCCGTCTTCACGCACCTGTACCAGGCGCAGAGCGAGTACTACCTCCACGAGGTCGCCCGCATCCTGCGTCCCGACGGGATCGCCTTCACCAGCTGGTTCTTCTTCGACCGGCGGAGCTTCCCGTTCCTGCCCGAACATCGGGCCTGCCTCTTCACCGACGAGGCGGCTCCCAGCGAGGCGGTGATCTACGACCGCGGCTGGTTCATCGAAGCGGTGCGACGCGCAGGCCTGAGCGTCCGGCGGACGGAGCCTCCGGAGGTACCGGGCCACCAGTGGATGGTGTTCCTGGCCCCGCGCGCTCCGGACGCCGCCGACCGCTTCCCTTTGGGCGAAGAGGAGTCGGAATGGCTGTGCGGCGCGACGGCAAAGCCGATGGCCTCCCCGAAGGAAGCAGCCCAGAGCCTCACCCACGGGCCGGCTCGCAACGGAACGATCCCGCGGGGACCGCAATGGCCGGAGCCGCCGCGCCTGGCAGGACCATTGGCGGAGCTTGCGGTGCTGAGGCAGGGACCGCTGGGGCGGATCTGGATCCTGGCCAGGGCCGTCGGCCATTGGCTCAGGCGCTGAGCCACTCCCCTTCGAACAGCATCTCGACGTCCCCCGTCTGTCGGACGCTGCCGCCTTCGGGCCATTCGACGTCGAGGGTCCCGCCGTCGCAAACGACGCTCACCCGCCGCTGCGTCAGGCCCTTCAGGATCGCCGCCACCGCCGCGCTGGCGGCGCCCGTGCCCGAGGCGCGCGTGGGGCCGACGCCGCGCTCCCAGAACCTCACGCGCAGGGCGTCGGGAGCGGTCACGGTCACGAACTCCACGTTCGTCTTGCTCGGGAAGAACGGGTGCGATTCGAGGGCAGGTCCCAGCGTCTTGACCAAGGCGTCGTCCGCCACCGCCTCCAGGAAGACCGCGCAGTGCGGGTTTCCGAGGGACGTGGCGGTGACCGCCAGACGCCGGCCCGCGGCCTCGAGGGGATGGTCCACGACCCTGGAGCCGGGAGGGGACAGGGCCACCGGTATGGCGCCGCTTTCCAGGATCGGGACGCCCAGGTCGGTGGCCACGCGGAAGCGGCTCGGGGACAGGATCTGCACCTCGACCTCGCGAGGCCCGGCGGCCGTGTGCACGACGTGCCGCGGTGCGGCCCATCCGTTGCGGACGGCGTGCGCGGCCAGGCAGCGGACGCCGTTGCCCGACATCTCGGCGTCCCCGCCGTCCGCGTTGATGAGCCGCATCCGCACGGCCCCCGTCTCCGTGCCGTACACCAGGACCCCGTCGCCGCCGATCCCCAAGTGCCGGTCGCACAGCCTCCGGGCCCACGCGGACGCCTCGGCGGGACATTGGCGCTCGTCCACCAGGATGAAGTCGTTGCCCAGGCCGTGAGCCTTGGCGAAGGGCATCCGGCCCGTCACTACTTCTTCTTGCCCTTGCCCAGCACGGGCGCGGGAGGGAACGCGCTCACGAGCAGCACCGCCTCGTCCTTGAAACCGGTGGGCAGCCAGTGCCGGCCCCCGTCCGGGGTGCGGAAGATGCCGCGGTCGGTGGCCAGGAAGGCCTCCGCGCTCGAGTCCGGGGCAGAGGGGAAGAAGATCCGGTTGGGCGTCGCGTCGGCCAGGCCGTCGGTCAGGCGCTTCCACGTCACTCCCATGTCCTGGGTGATGTACAGGCCGCCATTCGTGCAGGCGTAGAGGAACGGTCCCATCCAGGCGAGGTCGGTCACCGCCTGATCGGCGAGGCCGGCCTCCTTCCACGTGCGTCCCCCGTCGCCGGAGCGGAACACGCCGTTGCCGACCGCGGCGAAGATCACGGGGTCGATGGGATAGAAGGACGAGAGGGCCATCGCGCGGACCTCGCCCTCGGGCAGCCCCTCTCCGGCGCCGGCGATCGTGGTGCCGCCGTCGATGGACACGAGCACGCCGCGGCCCGTGGCGGCCACCAGGGCCGGACCGGGCCATTCCAGCCGCGTCACCGGCGTCCCCCGCAGCCCGGTGGCGTGGAAGGTGCGGCCGTCCTCCGACCGGAGCAGCCCCTCGCTGGTGCCCACGAGGACGATGGGCTCCACGTCGAAATAGCGCCCGAGGAGGATGCACTGCACGGATCCGAGGACGCCGAGCTTCTCCCAGGTGCGCCCGAAGTCCTGGGACATGAAGAGCCCGCCGTCGCCGCCCAGGTAGATCGTGGGGCCGAGAGGGACGATCGCGCGCACCGCCCCCACGCCCTGGAGGCCGTCGGCCGCCGCCGGGTCGCGCGCGGGCCAGGTCACCCCCCAGTCCTGCGAGAGGCGGAGACCGGAGCTCGTCCCCGCGAACAGGGCCAGGGTCGTGACGATGGGATTGGCGTCCGGCGAGCCGGGCCCGGCGGCAGCGACGAGGGATCCGAGGGCCGCCGCGAGGAGCAGCAGGCGCCGGCTCATCGCTCGAACAGCGACCGCAGCCTCGCGCACGCCTTCGCGGGGTCCTCGGGGATCACGCGCGTCTCCCCCACCACGGTCATGAAGTTCGTGTCTCCCGTCCAGCGCGGCAGCACGTGGAGGTGGATGTGGTCGGCCACGCCCGCGCCCGCGGACTTGCCCAGGTTCATGCCCAGGTTGATGCCGTCCGGTCTGTAGGCCTTGCCCAGGATGCCCTCCAGGCGCCGGGTCAGGGCCATGACCTCCGACAGCTCCTCCCCCGTCGCCGCGGCCAGGGTGCCGACGTGCCGCCGGGGCGCGACCATCACGTGGCCGGCGTTGTAGGGGAACCGGTTCATCATGACGAAGCTCAGCGGGGCCACGTGCGCGACCAGGCTGCCGGGCCGGCGCGCGTCCTTCAGGGTCCGGCATAGCACGCAGCCACGGCGCTTCGCGCCCTTCCCCGCCCCGCTCACGTACTCCTCACGCCACGGGGCCCAGATCCGCTCCATCAGACCTCGAAGTCCACCTCGTATACGGGGAAGCTCGACCGCACGCCCTTGAACTTCGCGTCCCCGGCGTATCGTATCAGCAGCCGCCGGCCGATCTGCTCGTCGAAGTACTCCATCACGCGGCCGCCCTCGGTGTCGGACTGCACCAGGGCCAGGTTGGACTCGAGCTGCAACAGCGTGTCGCGGCTGATGGCGATGCCCTCGTTGAACAGCACGCCGGAAGCGTCCACCGTGACCTGGAGCCCCGAGGCGCGGCGCGGGGCGGCGGGCGCGGGAACGGCGCCCTCGTCCTCGTCCAGGTGCTTCTTGGCCGCGGAGGACAGCCGGCCCGCCAGGTTCACGCTGCGGCCGATGACCGTGCTATGGACGCCGCTGTCGCCCGCGATGAAGCGCGCGACGTAGGCCCGGCCGTAATGGATCGCGATCCCCATCTTGAAGTACGTCTTGCCCTCGTCGCGCAGCCGGCGGAGGGTCTCCTGGCAGAGGACCGCCGTGCGCACGGCGTTCAGGGGATCGAGGGGATCGCCGGCCGCCGTGCCGTAGGTAGCCATGATGCCGTCGCCCAGGAACTTGTCCACCATGCCCCCGAAGCGGTGCACGAGCGGCACGAACTCGTCGAAGACCGTGTACAGCTCCCGGGTCAGGTCGCGCTCCGAGATCTGGCCCTCGGAGGTCTCCGTGAAGCCGCGCAGGTCCAGGAACAGGATGGTGACGTTGACGGCGTTGTTCAGCACCTGGGCCGACTCGCCGAACTCATAGAGCCTGAGGCCGCGGCCGTCCAGGGCCGGCCCGCCCCCGGGCGCGTCCACGAAGGAGACCGCCTCGCGGACCTGGGAGAGGATCTCGAACCGCTTCACGCCGGCCACCAGGTCCAGGAAGGCGTCGAGG
>DAINRN010000261.1:5255-5726 GCA_036741815.1 Acidobacteriota bacterium | reverse complement strand
CGTCCTGGCCTCCCGCGACGTGCGGATACCGAACCTGCGGGCGCTCGGGCTCGGCAACCTGCCGCCGACCTTCGACGGCGCGCGCAACCTGCGGCCGGACGGGGCGTGGGGCAAGATGGCGGAGAGGAGCGCGGGCAAGGACACCGCCACCGGCCATTGGGAGATGGCCGGCCTCGTGACCGAGACCCCCTTCCGGACGTACCCCGACGGCTTCCCGGCCGAGGCCGTGGCCGAGTTCGAGCGGCGCATCGGGAAGCAGGTCCTGGGCAACAAGGCGGCCTCCGGCACGGAGATCCTGAAGGAGCTGGGGGAGGAGCACCTGCGCACGGGCCGGCCCATCCTCTATACCTCGGGCGACAGCGTCTTCCAGGTCGCGGCCCACGAGGACGTGATCGCTCCCGAGGAGCTGTACCGCATCTGCCGGACGGGCTACGAGGTGGCCTGCCTCGGTTACGGCGTGTGCCGGGTCAT
>DAINRN010000261.1:0-5245 GCA_036741815.1 Acidobacteriota bacterium | reverse complement strand
CGCCCTTTCGTGGGCCGGACGAGCGCCGACTTCAAGCGCACGCCGAACCGGCGCGACTTCCCCGTGCCCCCGCACGGGGAGACGCTGCTCGACCGGATGTCGGCGCGCGGGCTGCCCGTCTTCGGCGTGGGGAAGATCGAGGACATCTTCACCGGCCGAGGGGTGTCGGCCGCGGTGCACACCCGGTCCGACGCCGACGGCGTGGACCAGACCCTCGGGGCCATGCGCGAGGTGGAGCGCGGCCTGGTCTTCACGAACCTGGTGGACTTCGACTCGCTCTACGGCCACCGCAACGACGTGGCCGGGTTCGCGGCCAATCTGGAGGCCCTGGACGCGCGCATCCCCGAGGTCCTGGGATCGATGCGCGAGGACGACGTCTTCATGCTCACGGCCGACCACGGGTGCGACCCCGCCGATGCCTCCACGGACCACACGCGCGAGCACGTCCCGCTGCTGGTGCGGGGGGCCCGGGTGCGACCGGGGCGGGAGCTCGGCGTCCGGTCGTCGTTCGCGGACCTGGGGGCGACGCTCGCGGACAACTTCGGGCTGGGAAGGCTCGGCGCGGGGACCTCCTTCCTGGAGCAGCTATGACCCCCCAAGTCCTTGACAAATCAGGGAGAATGGCTGAAGATCGTTTCTTTTGAGCAGCAGATCCCCCATGCTCGTGATCGAGCTCTCCAGCATCCCTGTCGAGGGCCTGGAGGTCCACGAGGACCTCAAGCCGGGTGAAGTCCACCTGGAGGGGGAGGAGAGCTTCGCCCTGCTGGAAGGCGGCAGGCTGGATTGCCGGCTGGACCGCGGGGACGACCGGAGCATCCACGTCCGCGGCAGGCTCTCCGCGAGGCTCGAGCTGCAGTGCGGCCGCTGCCTGGAGAACTTCCCGTTCGCGGTGGACCAGGACCTCGACCTCTTCTACCTGCCGCACCGCGCGGAGGATGAGGACGAGGAGGAGGACGAGGTGGAGCTGGCCGACCGCGACATGGTGGTGGCCTACTACCAGGGCGAGCGGCTGGACCTGGGGGAGATGCTCCGGGAGCAGTTCTTCCTCACCATCCCGATGAAGCGGCTGTGCCGGGAGGAGTGCGCGGGGATCTGCCCCACGTGCGGCGCCAACCGCAACGCGCGGCCCTGCCAGTGTCCGCCGGTGGAGGCCGACGCCCGCTTGGGCGGCCTGGCCGCCGTCTTCGACCTGCCGCGGGGACGCAAGTCTTCGTCTTGACCCCGGCGCGCGCCGCCGGCCACAGGACGCCAAGGAGCTTTTGAAAGATGCCGAATCCGAAGCGCCGTCACTCGAAGGCCCGCACGGCCATCCGCCGGGCCCACGACCATCTCAAGGCCCCGGGGCTCAGCCTCTGCCCCAACTGCCACGAGCCCAAGCTGCCCCACCGCGTCTGCCCGCACTGCGGCTACTACAAGGGCAAGCAGGTGATCGCGGTCGAGGAGAGCTGAGACAGGAGAGGGCGTGAGCCCCGACCCGTCACGAGAGGCGCCGCCGCGGCCCCCGCGCGTGGCCGTGGACGCCCTGGGCGGCGATCACGGGCCGCCAGTGGTGATCGCGGGCGCGCTCGCCGCGTGCCGCGAGCTGGCCCTTCAGGTCCGGCTGGTGGGCCCGCACGCCGCGGTGACGGAAGAGCTGCGCCGCGCGGGCGGGCCCCAGACCGGTGTGGACGTGGTGGACGCTCCGGACTCGGTGGGAATGGCCGAGGCCGTGACCCGGGCCACGCTCAAGAAGCGCTCTTCCATCCAGGTGGCGCTGGAGCTGGTCCGGGACGGCGGCGCCGACGCCTTCTTCTCGGCGGGGAACACCGCGGCCTGCTGGACGATCGCCAAGCTGACTCTGGGGACGCTCGAGGAGGTGGACCGGCCCGCGCTGGCCGCGGTCGTGCCCCATCCGACGGGCCGGACCGTGCTCCTCGACGTGGGCGCCAACGCCTCCTGCAAGGCCCGCCACCTCGAGGAGTTCGCGGTCATGGGGAAGGTGTACACCGCCAGCCTCTTCCACACCCCCGACCCGCGCGTGGGCCTGATGAGCATGGGCCACGAGCAGACGAAGGGCAACGAGCTGACCAAGGAGGTCCACGAGGTCCTCAAGGAGTCCGCGCTGAACTTCATCGGCAACGTCGAGGGGCACGACCTCTTCACGGGGCGGGTGGACGTGATCATCATGGACGGCTTCACGGGCAACGTGGCCTTGAAGGCCAGCGAGACGCTGGCCGAGTCGCTCATGCACCTCATCCGGGAGGAGCTGGAGCGCACGCCGCTGCGCCGCCTGGGCGCGGCGCTCTCGCGAGGGGCGTTCCGCGCCATCAAGCGGCGCATCGATCCCTCGGAGTACGGCGGCGCGCCCCTGCTGGGCGTGAAGGGGTGCTGCGTGATCGGCCACGGGCGCTCCAACCCCACCGCCATCAAGCACGGGATCCGGACCGCGGCGGAGTTCTACCGCAGCGGCGTCAACGCGAAGATCGCGGCCGAGCTGCGGGCCCTGGGCGCGCGCAAGGAAGCCGCCCCCGCGGGGACCGCATGAGCGTCGCCTTCGTCTTCCCCGGCCAGGGCTCGCAGAAGGTCGGCATGGGCCGGGCCCTCGCGGAGGCGTTCCCCGAGAGCCGCCAGACGCTGGCCGCCGCCGACGAGGCCCTGGGCTTCCCGCTGTCGCGCCTCTGCTTCGAGGGTCCCGAGAGCGACCTGCAGCTCACCGCCAACACCCAGCCCGCCATCCTCGCCGTCAGCGTGGCGGCCTTCCGCGCCCTGACCGCCCGGGGCCTCCGCCCCGACCGGGTCGCCGGCCACAGCCTGGGCGAGTACTCCGCGCTGGTGGCCGCGGGGGCGCTGGGCTTCGAGGACGCGGTGGTGGCGGTCCGGCGCCGAGGTGAGTACATGCAGGAGGCGGTGCCGGTAGGGGAAGGGGCCATGGCCGCCATCCTGGCCCTCGACCTGACGGCCGTGGAGCGGGCCTGCCGGGAGGCGGCCCAGGGACGGGTGGTCGCCCCGGCCAACATCAACAGCCCCGGCCAGGTGGTCATCGCGGGCCACGCCGACGCGGTGAGGCGCGCCATGGAGGCATGTCAGGCCGCGGGGGCGCGGCGGGCGTTGCTGCTGCCCGTCTCCGCCCCTTTTCACTGCGCTCTCATGGCCCCCGCCCAGGAGCGCATGGCGGCCGACCTGGCGCGCATCGCCTTCCGCGACCCCGAGGTGCCGCTCGTGAACAACGTGGATGCCCGGATGGTCCGCTCCGCGGACGAGTGCCGCGAGGGCCTCGTCCGCCAGGTGTCCGCGCCCGTGCGCTGGCAGCAATCCATCGAGTCGATGGCGCAGGACGGCGTCACCACCTTCGTCGAGGTGGGCCCGGGGACGGTCCTCACGGGCCTGATCAAGAAGATCAACAAGCGGGCGGAGGTCTTGCACGCCGAGGACCCGGCGAGCCTGGAGAAGGCGGCCCTCGCCCTGGCCGGCTTGAGCCGGGCGGAGGCCTGATGGCCGAAGGCATGCTGGGCGGCAAGGTGGCCCTGGTGACGGGCGCCTCGCGGGGCATCGGCCGGGCCATCGCGACGCTGCTGGCGGCCCGCGGCGCCACCGTGTTCCTCGGCGCCCGCGACGGCGCGCGCCTGGAGGAGACGGCAGCGGAGATCGCCTCCACCGGCGGCCGAAGCCGTGCCCTGACGCTGGACGTCGCCGACCGCGCGTCGGTGACCACGGCCTTCGCGCGGATCCTTGAGCAGGAGGGCCGCATCGACCACCTGGTGAACAACGCGGGGATCACGCGCGACAACCTGCTCCTGCGCATGAAGGGCGAGGAGTGGGACCAGGTCCTGGCTACCAACCTCACGGGCGTCTTCCACTGCACCCAGGCCGCCCTGCGTCCGATGCTCAAGCAGAAAGGCGGACGGATCGTGAACGTCACGTCCGTGGTCGGCCTGACCGGGAACGCGGGCCAGGCGAACTACGCGGCCAGCAAGGCCGGGATCATCGGGTTCACGAAATCGGTGGCCCGCGAGGTGGCCTCGCGCTCCATCACGGTGAACGCGGTGGCCCCCGGCTTCATCGAGACCGACATGACCGCCGCCATGACCGAGCAGGCCCGCCAGGCCGTGACCTCCGCCATTCCCATGGGCCGGGTGGGCCGGCCAGAGGACGTGGCGGAGGCGGTGGGCTTCCTGGTCTCCGACGCCGCCGCCTACGTCACCGGACAGATCCTGGCGGTGGACGGCGGCTTCCACATGTAGAATCGTAGGGACTGACGGCGCATATGCAGCCGTTAACAACTGCGGCGAGCGGAGCGGGATTCATTCCCGCGTAGCGAGCGGGGGGTCTGGGGGGTGCGGCGCAGCACCCCCCAGCTAAAAGGAAGAGGAGCGAAATGGAGCCTGTTTCGGATCGCGTCAAGAAGATCATCGTGGACCAGCTCGGCGTCGAGGAGGACCTGGTCACGCCCGAGGCGTCCTTCGTCGACGACCTGGGAGCCGACAGCCTGGACACCGTGGAGCTGGTCATGGCCCTCGAGGAGGAGTTCGGCATCGAGATTCCGGACGAGGACGCCGAGAAGATCACGCGCGTCAAGGAAGCGGTGGAGTACATCGAGAAACACGGGGAGAAGGCGAAGAAGTAGGGTTCCCTCTCCCTCCCCACCTGGCAAGGAACCAAGCACAAGTGGCAGGGCAGCGAAGGGTCGTGGTGACAGGGGTCGGCCTGGTGTCACCGCTGGGCGTCGGCACCGAGCCCACGTGGAAGGGCCTCCTCGCCGGCCAGTCGGGCGCCGCCGCCATCACACTCTTCGACGCTTCCCGCCACTCGACGCGGTTCGCGGCGGAGGTCAAGGGGTTCGACCCCTTGAACTGGGTGGAGAAGAAGGAAGTCAAGAAGATGGACCGCTTCATACAGTTCGCGGTGGCGGCCGCGGACTTCGCGGTCAAGGACTCGGGGATCGCGGTCACGCCCGGGAACGCGGACATGGTCGGGGTCTACATCGGGAGCGGCATCGGCGGCTTCCGGACCATCGAGGACGCGCACAGCGATCTCGTGAACGGTGGGCCGCGCCGGGTCAGCCCCTTCTTCATCCCGTCCGCGATAGTGAACCTGGCCTCGGGCTGGGTCTCCATCCGCACCGGGGCCAGGGGGCCGAACTCCGCGACGGCCACCGCCTGCACGACGAGCGCCCACGCCCTGGGCGACTCGTACCGGCTGATCGAGCGCGGGGACGCGGACGTGATGATCGCCGGCGGCAGCGAGGCCGCGATCACGCCTCTGGGCA
>DAINRN010000260.1:0-5732 GCA_036741815.1 Acidobacteriota bacterium | reverse complement strand
TTTCGGCCCCGCCGAGCGCCTTGGCCACGCCGAAGTCGGTGAGCAGGGCGCGGCCGGTCTCGTCGTCCAGGAGCACGTTGTCTGGCTTGACGTCGCGGTGGACGACACCTTGCCGGTGCGCGTGGTCGAGGGCCTCGGCAAGGTCGGCCAGGATGCGGCGAGCGTCCTCCTCGGGCACCTTGCCGTCGCGCCGCAGGCGCGTGGCCAGGGACTCACCGCGCACGTAGCCCATGACGAAGTACGGCATCCCCTCCACCTCGCCGAAGGCATGGAGAGGAACGATGTTCGGATGCGAGAGCCTGGCCGCCGTCCGGGCCTCCCGGCGCAGCCGGTCATGGACCTCCGGCGCCGAGGAATCGGCCTTGACGACCTTGATGGCGACCTCGCGGTCGAGCGTGAGGTCTCGGGCCAGATAGACCGATCCCATGCCGCCCCGGCCCAACAACCGGACGAGACGGTACTGCGCCTGGAGCTTCGCCTCGAGCGCCGCCCGCACGCGGTCCCCTTCGGCCGCCGGCTCCAGCGGCGCAGGCGTCCCGCAGCGCGAGCAGAAGCGCGCGTCCTCGGCCAGCGTGCCCTGGCAGGAGGCGCAGCGCGGCCGGGGAGCCGCGGTCATCCCATCGGCCCGTAAGCCCTCCTTGAGCAGGCAGGCCGGGCACAGTCCCTGCGGGTGGTCGGCTTCGATGGCGGCGCCGCATCGGGGGCAGGTCTTCGGGTCCATGGCTCCCTCCTGCCTCCCTATTAAGGAGACGCCGCCGCGCGGTTACAGGCTGCCCGGCCCGTCCAGCGTCTTGAGCAGGTGTTGTATCTCGTCGTCGATCTCCTCGTCCGTCTCCACGGTATCCGCGACGCGCCTCCGGAGCGCGTCCCGGTACCGACGGCGGAGACGATGGACCGCCACCTTGACCGCCGCGGCCGTCATCCCAAGCTCGCGGGCCGCGTCCGCGTGGGTCCCCGCGCCCTCGTCGCCGGTCAGGAAGTCCTTGAGGCGGTCGAAGACCCGGCCCTTCCCCGCGGCCTCGTAATCCTCGCGAACGTCGTCCAGGACGCTCGAGAGCAGTGTGAGGCACCACTGCCGCTCGTAGAGCCGCTCGGGTGTGTGCTCGTGGGCGAGGGCGCGCTGGTATCGGCTTTCGGCGGCGGCGACGTCGATGGAGATCGGAAGGAGCCCGCCGCCGCGCTTCTGCGCGCGCGCCCGGTCCCGCTGGTTCGCCAGGTAGTGCTGGCAGGCGGTGAGGAGGAACGAGCGGAACCGCCCCCGCCTGCGGTCGGCGTCCTCGAGGTCACCCTTCTCGATGAGACGCGCGAAGAAGCCCTGGGTCAGGTCCTGCGCCTCGTCCGTGGGATGGCCCTGCCGGCGCACGAACGCGAACACGGGATACCAGTAGAGCGCGCACAGCCGGCCCAGCGCCTCTTCGGCGTCCGCCGAGCCGCGACGGCCGGCAGCCAGCACCAGGCTCCAATGCGTGGTCGTGAATCGGTGAGACCCGCCCGGGGTGCCGCTGGTCGGGGGCATGGTCGGCCGTCGGCGGCTAACGCGGCGGCGAGCCGGTCGACTGGATCCCCGGCCCCTTCCCGGTGGCCGATGCGTACGGACAGAGGTACAGCGTTTCGTTCGCCAGGAACAGGATGGTGGGCTCTTCGGAGTCCGGGAAGGCCATGTCCCAGCTCTCCACCGCGTCGTGGCCGGTGACGGCCGCCCTGTCCACGCGCTTCCCGGTGTCGGCATCGATGAAGTCGAAACCGTAGCCGGATCCCACGTAGTTCGCGAAGGCCAGCCGGCTGCCTTTCGCGTAGAACCGCACCAGGCTGGCCAGGCCGCCGGGCTTCGTGGAGAAGCGCCGCTTCATCTCTCCCGTCGCGACATCCCACACCTTGACCTGCCCGTAGTCGCAGGTGGCCAGCAGGCGGCCGTCGGGGCTCAGGGCCATGCCCGTCATCTTGATCTCGCCGTCCGCGGGATGCGCGTCGATCCGCGCCACCTGGCGGCCGTCGCTCGCGTCGTAGATCCGCACGCTGCCGTCGTCGAACCCGAGCGCCAGCAGGCCCGCCGCGTCCGCGTAGTCCTCGAAGCGCGAGCTGGTCTTCTTGTCGAGGGGCAGCTTCCACTTCAGGAGCTCCTTGCGCGTGGCCGCGTCCCAGACGTGGACGCCCTTGTCGTAGTCGATCCCCAGGAGCTCCGCGCCGCCGCGCCTCCAGGCCACGAACCAGGAGGCCGGCTTGAGCTCCGCCACCGACTTGCGCGTGGCCATCTCCACGATGTGCACGTTGCCGGCGGCCACCGCGAACTGCGGGCGGTCGGGATGCGGGGCCATGTGCACGGGCCGGAAGCTGAACTTCATGAAGCCGGTGGGCGCCAGGCCGCCCATGAGCACGGTGAAGGTCTCGAGGTCCCCGGCGCCCGCGAACTTCCCGTCGCGGCTGATGGCCACGGCGCGCGCCTCGGGCAACGAGTTGGAGAAGCAAGGCTTTCGCTTCTCCTCGTCTGCCGCCCCGGCAACGCCCGCCAGGGCCGCGACGGAGAGGGCCCAGGACAACCCGGACAGCGCCTGCCGCACGGTGCCCTCCGTTCGGCGGCGATCCTAGCAAATAATCCACATGATGGTGGAAGGCACGGCGGTCGTCAGCAAGAAGGGCGAGGCCCGTCTCCGCCGCGGGCACCCGTGGATATTCCGGTCGGACGTCTCACGCGCGGAGGACGTCTCCGCTGGTTGCGTCGTCCGCGTGCTGTCATCACAGCGCCGTCCCCTCGGTTTCGCGTTCTTTTCCGACCGGTCCGAGATCACGTTACGGATGATCCACCGCGGCGAGTCCCTGCCCGACTCCTTCCTGCACGACCGCCTCGCGGCCGCCATCCGCTGGCGCGAGACCGTGGCGGCCGGCGCCGAGGCCTGCCGCCTCGTGCACGGCGAGGGCGACGGCCTGCCCTCGCTGATCGTGGATCGCTACGGCGATCACCTCGTCGTTCAAACCCTGTCCCAAGCCACGGACCGGCTGAAGGGCGAGATCGTGGTCCACCTCCGGGAGCTCCTCCGTCCCGCGGGAATATTGGAGCGGAACGATCCCCGTGTACGTCAGCTGGAGGGTCTCGACCGGAAGGTGGGCGTGCTCGCCGGCGACATCCCGGAGACGGTCGAAATCGTGGAGAACGGCGTCCGTTTCGAAGCCGATCTCCGCAAGGGCCAGAAGACGGGCCTCTTCCTCGACCAGCGCGAGAACCGCGCGGCGGCCCGCGCCTACGCGCACGGGCGTGTGCTCGACGCCTTCACCTACAACGGCGGCTTCGCCCTGCACGTGGCGCCCCAGGCCTCCGAGGTGGTGGCGGTGGACGTCTCGGCGGAGGCGGTGGAGCGGGTGCGGCGCAACGCGGCGCGCAACGGCATCACGAACGTGGTCGCCCGCGAGGCCAACGTCTTCGACCTCCTCCACGAGCTGCACGACCGGGGCGAGCGGTTCGACACGGTGATCCTGGACCCCCCGGCCTTCGCCAAGAGCCGGAACGCGGTGGAGAAGGCCTGGCGCGGCTACAAGGAGATCAACCTGCGCGCGCTCCAGATCCTGGAGCCCGGCGGCTGCCTCGTCACGTGCTCGTGCTCGTACCACGTGGACGAGGCGGCCTTCGAGGAGATCGTGTGGAGCGCGGCCGTGGATGCGGGGGCCTCGGTGACGGTCGTGGAGAAGCGGCGCCAGGCCCGGGACCACCCCATCGTCCTGGGCGTCCCGGAGACCTACTACCTCAAGTGCCTGGTGCTCCGTAAGCTGGCTTAAGCTTGAGCTGAACGCGGAGCTCACCATGCGCATGGATCAGTTCACCGTCAAGGCCCAGGAGGTCCTGGCCGCCGCGCAGACCGACGCGGAGAAGAAGGACCACCCCGAGGTCATGCCCGAGCACCTGCTGGCGGCCATGCTGGCCCAGGAAGGCGGCGTCGTCCCCGCGGCCCTGGGAAAGATGGGCGTCAACGTGGGGGCCCTCGCGCAAGAGGCGGAGCGGGCGCTCGGCTCGCTGCCTCAGACGCGCGGCGCCGCCACGCAGCTCTCGCCCAAGCTGGACGGCGTCCTGAAGGACGCGCTGCGCGAGGCCGACGCGCTCAAGGACCAGTACGTCTCCACGGAACACCTGCTCCTGGCCCTCGTCGGAGCGAAGACCCCGGCCGCGGACGCGCTGAAGCGCCACGGGGTGACGCGGGACGCGGTGCTGAACGTCCTGCGCGAGATCCGCGGCACCCAGCGGGTGGACGACCCCAACGCCGAGGACCGGTACCAGGCGCTGGAGCGCTACGGGCGCGACCTCACCGCGCTGGCCCGCAAGGGCAAGCTGGACCCCGTCATCGGCCGCGACGACGAGGTGCGCCGCGTGGTGCAGGTGCTGTCCCGCCGGACCAAGAACAACCCCGTGCTCATCGGCGAGCCCGGGGTGGGCAAGACCGCCATCGTGGAGGGCCTGGCCCAGCGCATCGTCTCCGGCGACGTGCCCGAGTCGCTGAAGAACAAGCGGGTCATCACCCTCGACCTGGGCGCGCTCATCGCCGGCGCCAAGTACCGCGGCGAGTTCGAGGACCGGCTCAAGGCGGTGCTCAAGGAGGTGCAGGAGTCGCAGGGCGAGATCGTCCTGTTCATCGACGAGCTGCACACCGTGGTTGGCGCGGGCGCGGCGGAGGGGTCGATGGACGCCTCCAACATGCTCAAGCCCATGCTGGCCCGCGGCGAGCTGCGCTGCATCGGCGCCACCACGCTCAACGAGTACCAGAAGCACATCGAGAAGGACGCGGCCCTCGAGCGCCGCTTCCAACCGGTGTACGTCGGGGAGCCGACCGTCGAGCAGACGATCGCCATCCTGCGCGGCCTGAAGGAGCGCTACGAGGTCCACCACGGCGTGCGCATCACGGACGCCGCCATCGTGGCCGCGGCCACCCTCGCCAACCGATACATAACGGACCGCTTCCTCCCCGACAAGGCCATCGACCTCATGGACGAGGCGGCCAGCCGGCTGCGCATCGAGATCGACAGCCTGCCCCTGGAGATCGACGAGGTGGAGCGGCGCATCGTCCAGCTCGAGATCGAGCGCCAGGCGCTGAAAAAGGAGAAGGACAAGGCCTCGAAGGAGCGGCTGGACAAGCTCGAAAGGGAGCTGGCGGAGCTGCGCGAGCGGTCCAGCGCCATGAAAGCGGAGTGGCAGAAGGAGAAGGCGGCCCTCAACAAGGTGAAGGACATCAAGGAGCGGATCGAGAGAGTCCGCTTCGAGCTGGAGCAGGTCACGCGCCAGGGCGACCTCAACAAGGCCGCCGAGCTGCGCTACGGGACCCTGCCTGGCCTGGAGAAGGAGCTCCAGGCGGAGGAGGCACGGCTGGCCGAGAACAAGGGCGGGCACCGGCTGCTGAAGGAGGAGGTGGACGCCGAGGACGTGGCCGAGATCGTTTCGAAGTGGACGGGTATCCCCGTCACCAGGATGCTGGAGGGCGAGGTCGAGAAGCTGCTGCACATCGAGGACCGGCTGCGCCAGCGGGTGGTGGGTCAGGACGAGGCGCTGCTGCTGGTGGCCAACGCCGTGCGGCGGTCGCGCGCGGGCCTGGGCGACCCGCGCCGCCCCATCGGGTCCTTCCTCTTCATGGGCCCCACCGGCGTGGGCAAGACGGAGCTGGCCCGCGCCCTGGCCGAGTTCCTCTTCGACGACGAGAAGGCCATGGTGCGCATCGACATGTCGGAGTACATGGAGAAGCACACGGTGTCGCGGC
>DAINRN010000259.1:5147-5733 GCA_036741815.1 Acidobacteriota bacterium | reverse complement strand
CCGGCGGGGCCGACCTGTCGCTGGCCGAGGCGGCGGAGGCCACGGCCCTCATCACCAAGGTGGCCGACCCCGAGGCCAACGTGATCTACGGGATCGTGACCGACGAGTCCATGGGCGACGCGGTGAAGGTCACGGTCATCGCCACCGGCTTTACCCGCGACAAGCGCAAGGGGGCCTCCACGCCGGTGGACCTCGTCAACTACGTGGGGCCGGGCGCGCAGTCCCATGCGTCGGCCCAGGCCGCGGCGGGCGACTTCTACCGCAAGACGCCCAACGCCAAGGCCGCGTCGGGCGGCGGAGCCGGGCGCATCGACCTGGACGTGCCCGCGTTCCTGCGCAAGCAGGGTGGAGGCGGAGGGGAGTAGTCGGCTCGCTGAGGCCGTGTCAGGACGGCAGTTTCTCGGCGTAGCTCCGCGCGATGGCCTGGAAACTGTCGCCCAGCGCGCGGAAGGCCTCCACCACGTCGGGGTCGAAGAAGGTTCCGCGGCCGTTCAGGATCTCGATCGTCGATTGGTCGTGGCTGACGCCGGGCTTGTAGACGCGCCGCGAGGTCAGGGCGTCGTAGACGTCGGCCACGGACATCAGG
>DAINRN010000259.1:0-5137 GCA_036741815.1 Acidobacteriota bacterium | reverse complement strand
CAGCGCCCTCTCCGCGAGTGTCTCGATTGTGACGGGCTCGCCCGCGTGGTCGGCGCCGCAGCCGTATCGCGTCGCCGCTGAGCCCGTCGGGATACCCGGAGCCGTCCCATTTCTCGTGGTGGCTGCGCGCGACCTGTCGGGCAAAGCGCAGGAAGGAGGTGGCGGCCTCCGAGGCCCCGGCCCCGGCCAGGAGCGCCTCCGTGGCCACGATGGCGTCGTAGCCGTAGAGCGTGTGCCGCTTCATCTCCACGTACTCCTCGGGGTCGAGACGGGCGGGCTTGCGCAGGATCCGGTCGGGCACCCCGACCTTGCCGATGTCGTGGAGGGGGGCGGACTTGAAGAGCAGCTCGATGGCGTGGTCGTCGAGGTCGTCCCGGAAGCGCGGGTGCTCGCGCAGCTGCAGGGCCAGCGCGCGCACGTAGCCCTGGGTGCGCCGCAGGTGGTAGCCGGTCTCCTTGTCGCGGGTCTCGGCCAGGGTGGCCATGCTGAGGATGGTGGCGTCCTGGGTGGCCACGAGCTCGCGCGTGCGCTCGAGCACCATCCCCTGGAGCACGCGGTTGCGGTCCTCGATGAAGTCGCGCGCGTGCTTGTTCTCCAGGTGCGCCTTGACCCGCGCCTCCACGATGGGCGGGGAGAAGGGCTTGGTGATGTAGTCGACCGCGCCCAGGGCGAAGCCCCGGGTCTCGTCGCCCACCTCGCTCAGGGCAGTCACGAAGATCACCGGGATGTCGCGGGTGGCGGGGTCGGCCTTCAGCCGCCGGCAGACCTCGTAGCCGTCCATCCCCGGCATCATGACGTCGAGGAGCAGGATGTCCGGGGCCGGCTCGCCGGAGGCGCGCTTCAGCGCCTGCTCCCCGCCCGTGGCCACGAGCGTCCGGTAGTGGGGCTTGAGCAGGTCCACCAGGATGTCGATGTTCACCCGCTCGTCGTCGACGATCAGGACCGAGGGTTCCGCGTGGCTCATGACCGGGCTCCCGGCGCGGTCCGCGCGCCTTCCCCCGCGAGTCGGCTCAGGGCGAGGATGGTGATGTCGTCGGACTGCGCCGCCCCCGCCGCGAAAGCGCGCACGTGGCGCAAGAGCCGGTCCACCGAGCCGGCGGCCGTCTCCGCCGCGCCCTCCGCGAAGCAGGCGTGCAGGCGCTCCTCGCCGAAGAGGGCCTGCCCGGGGTCCGCGGCCTCGGTCACGCCGTCCGTGTAGAGGATCAACGCGTCCCCGGGGGCCATCTCCAGGGTCTCGCTGGAGTAGCGCTGATCGGGGAAGAGGCCCAGGACCGTCCCCGTCGAGGGGAACACCGGTCGCGGGCGCCCCTTTCCCACGAGGAGTGCGCTGTCGTGGCCCGCGTTGGCGCAGGTCACGCGTCCCCCGCGCACGTCGAGGCACACCATGGTCACGAACATGCTCCGCGGGTTCTGGGCCGCCAGCTCGTCGTTGAGGCGACGCAGGATCACGTCCGGCGTTTCGATCTGACGGGCGAGGGCGCGCAGCAGGGTCACCGTGACCGCCATGAACAACGCGGCGGTGATGCCCTTGCCGCACACGTCGCCCACCGCGACCACCAGGCGGTCCTCGGAGACCCTCAGGACCTCGAACAGGTCGCCTCCCACGTGCCGGGCGGGCTCGATGACGGCGTGAACCTCGAAGCCGGTGCCCTTCGCGGGGGCCGACAGATCGGAGGGCAGGAGCCCGAGCTGGATCTCGCGGGCGATGGCGAGGTCGCGCTCCTGGGCCTCGCGCACCGCGTCCGCGTAGGCCTTGGCCTTCAGCAGCGAGCGCACCCGGGCCTTCACCTCGAGGATCTCGAAGGGCTTGGTGAGGTAGTCGTTCGCCCCGAGCTCGAAGCCCCGCGCCTTGTCCTGGACGTCCTCGAGGGAGCTCAGGAACATGACGGGGAGCTCGCGCGTGGCGGGGTCGGCGCGCAGCCGGCGGCACACCTCGTAGCCGTCCACCCCGGGCATCACGATGTCCAGGAGCAGCAGGTCCGGCGGGCTCTTCTCCACCGCGCGCAGGGCCGCCTCTCCGCCGAGGGCGACGCTCAGCTTGTACTCTCCACGGAGCGCCTCCACGAGCATGTCCACGTTGGCCTTGACGTCGTCCACGACGAGCACGCGGCATTCGGACAATTCCTTGACGGCCATGGCTAGACCCCGATCCCCTTCTCGCTGGCGGCCCGCCGCAAGGCTTCGAGGGCGCGGTCGAAATCGTAGGCCTTGACGTGCCTGGCGAAGCCGGCGAAGGCTTCGGCGCCGCCGAAGAGGGCGTGGAGCCGGTCGCCCTCCCGCTCGAGATCGTCGACGGTCCCCGCGTCGCACTCCGCCAGGAGGCGAGACCAGCGCTCGACGAGGGCCCCGAGCTCCTTGGGTCCGGCCGCAGGCGCGGTGACCAGGGGCGGGGGAGCCGCGGGAGTCGCCAGGGCCGCGAGGACGGGCCGGAGCGCCGAGGAGAGGCGATGGAGCGCTTCCCCCAACCGCGTTCGCAAGGCTTCCAGGAGCGCGGGCTCGACACCGTCGCGGAGCGCCTTCTCCAGCGCGCCCGCCGCCTCCTGGACCGGGCCCGCGGCGAGGTTCCCGGCCACGCCCTTGACCGTGTGGGCCACGTGCTCGGCCGCCTTCCGCTCTCCCCGGTCGAGGCTCTCCCGGATTCTGAGGGCGGCATCGGCCTGGCCGTCCAGGAGTTGTCGCAACAGGCTCACGTAGAGCGATTGGTTGCCCGCCACGCGCCGCACGCCCTGCGCCGTGTCCAGCCCGTCGATCGCGGGCAGGGTCGAGGGGCGTGTCTCGCGCGGGGGCGGCTCCGCCGTCCGCTGGGACGCCGGCCCGCCGGGGCGAAAGCGTCCGAGCACGGCGTAGAGCGCGGCGGGGTCGATGGGCTTCGACACGTGATCGACCATGCCCGCGGCCACGCACTGTTGCCTTTCCTCGACCGTGGCGTGGGCGGTCATGGCCACGATGGGCAGACCGGCGAGGCGCTCCTGCGAGCGGATGCGGGCCGTGGCCTGGTACCCGTCCATCTGCGGCATCTGGATGTCCATCAGGACCAGGTGGTACGGGACGGGCTGCCCGGACGCCTCCACCATCTCCACGGCCTGGCGACCGTGGTGGGCCACGTCCACGGAGACCCCCCAGCCTTCCATCAGCTCGGCGGCAACCTGCTGGTTGATCTCGTTGTCCTCCGCCAGCAGCACCCGCATGCCGTCGAGCCGGACCTCGCGTTCATCCGCCGCCGCCCCCGCGGCGGCGATCTCTCCATGGCCGGGGCTGAAGAGGGTGACCAGGGTGTCCACGAGCGTCGACTTGGTGACCGGCTTCACGAGGAAGCCGTCGATGGCGAGCCGCTCGGCCTCCTCGCGCACCTCCTCGCGGCCGAAGGCGGTGACCAT
This sequence comes from Acidobacteriota bacterium, assembly GCA_036741815.1. GTDB lineage: Bacteria > Acidobacteriota > Vicinamibacteria > Fen-336 > Fen-336 > DAINRN01. The sequence continues at coordinate 1,760 of DAINRN010000259.1, read as the reverse complement.
CACGACCGCGGGCGCCTTGCGGAGCGCGGAGTCCTGCTTGATCAGGCGGGTGGCCTGGAGCCCGTCCACGTCGGGCATCCTCCAGTCCATGAAGACCACGTCGTAGGGTGATTTCGCGTCGTGCTGCTTCACCGCCGCCACCGCCTCGGCGCCCCCGCTCACGGCGTCCACCGTGGCCACCACCCCTCCCAGCGCCTCGGCGAGGATGTCGCGCGCCGCGGGGTTGTCGTCCACCACGAGCGCGCGGAGCTTCATGAGCTCGGCGGGGACCACGTGGCCGCTGGCCGCGCCCCGCCCGAACCAGGCGGTGAAGATGAAGGTGCTGCCCTCTCCCGCCGCGCTCTCCAGCCAGATCCGCCCGCCCATCAGCTCCACCAGCCGCCTGGAGATGGTCAGGCCGAGGCCGGTTCCCCCGTGCTTGCGGGTGGTGGACATGTCGGCCTGGGTGAAGGGCTGGAACAGCTTGGCCACCTGGTCCGCGCTCATGCCGATGCCCGTGTCCCGGACCGAGAAGCGCAGCTTGACCTTGTCGCCGGTGCGCTCCAGGATCTCGCCCTTCACCCGGACCTCACCGTGGGTGGTGAACTTGACCGCGTTGTTGACGAGGTTGGTCAGGACCTGGCCCAGGCGCAAGGGGTCGCCCACCAGCCCCTGGGGGATCTCGTGGGGGACGTCCACCAGGAACTCCAGGCCCTTCTCGTGGGCCTTCTCGCTCGTGACCACCGCCACCTGCTGGATCACGCGGTCGAGGGTGAACGGGATCTCTTCGATGTCCAGCCGCCCCGCCTCGATCTTGGAGAAGTCCAGGATGTCGTTGATGACGGTCAGGAGCGACGTCCCCGCATTGTGGATCTTCCCCACGTAGTCCCGCTGCTTGGGACTGAGCTCGGTCTTCAGGGCCAGGTGCGACAGGCCGATGATCGCGTTCATGGGGGTGCGGATCTCGTGGCTCATGTTCGCGAGGAACATGGACTTCATCTGGGTGCCTTCCTCGGCCTTCTGGCGGGCGCCCACGAGCTCAGCCTCCAGCTGCTTGAAGTCGGTGATGTCCTGGGTGACGCCGAACATGTCGGTCGGCTTGCCGCTGGCGTCCTTCACCACTTGCCCCAGCGCGTGGATCCAGACGACGCGCCCGTCCACCGGTCGCTTGTAGGCGTAGGTGGAGTCGTAGACGGGTATCTCGCCGGCCACCGCGGCGGCGAAGTTCGCCATCGTGAGCTGGGCCGCGGCCTCGTCGCCTTCGTGGACGTGCGCGGCCCAGTCGTCGATGCGGTAGCGGTGGCCCGGGCTGGGCAGGTCGCCGAAGATCCGCACCGCCCGCTCGGAGGAGTTGTACCAGCCGGACCCGTCCAGCGGCACGTGCCAGTAGCCGGCTTTCGTCAGGTCCAGCGCGGAGTCGGAGAGGAAGTTCGCGCGCTCGAGGCTCTTCTGCTGGGCTTCCAGCTCCTCGGCCTGGTCCCGGGTCTGCACCAGCAGCTCCTGCGTGCGCAGGTTGCGCTGGAGCACCTGCAGGTTCAACGCCGCGGCGGGGAGCAGCTCGTCCAGGAGCGTCCGCTCCCGCGCGGCGAGCGCGCGAAAGGAGGCGACCTCGACCACTGCCAGGAGCGCGTCGCGCGAGGCGAGCGGCCAGGCCGCCGCCTGCGCCGGCGCCGCCCCGCCCAGGCCCGACGCGATGCGCAGGTAGTCCGGAGGCAGGCCGGTGAGGAAGACGGGCTTGCCGTCACTGCCCGTTCCCAGCGGGTCGTTGAGCAGATCTGTCT
>DAINRN010000258.1:401-5774 GCA_036741815.1 Acidobacteriota bacterium | reverse complement strand
AGCGCGCGTCGGGAATGGGGGCGTTGAGCGCGGCCGAGATGCCGAGGCCGAGCACCGCGCGGGTCTGCGCGGGCGGTATCACCCCGTCGTCCCAGAGCCGCGCCGTGGAGTAGTACGGGCTGCCTTCCTCTTCGTACTTGGCGAGCGTGGGCGCCTTGAACGCCTCGACCTCGGCCGGGCTCATGGACTTGCCCTGCCGCTCGAGCTGCTCCTGCTTCACCTGGGCCAGGACCGAGGCCGCCTGCTCCCCGCCCATCACCGAGATCCGCGCGTTGGGCCACATCCAGAGTTGCCGCGGCTGGTAGGCGCGCCCGCACATGCCGTAGTTCCCCGCCCCGAAGCTGCCCCCGATGATCACGGTGAACTTGGGCACGCGGGCGTTGGCCACGGCGTGGACCATCTTGGCCCCGTCCTTGGCGATGCCCTTGTGCTCGTACTCCTTGCCCACGATGAAGCCCGTGATGTTCTGGAGGAAGACTAACGGCGTGCGCCGCTGCGCGCACATCTCGATGAAGTGCGTGGCCTTGAGCGCGCTCTCGGAGAAGAGCACGCCGTTGTTGGCGAGGACGCCCACCGGATAGCCCATGATGTGGGCGAAGCCGGTCACGAGGGTCGGCCCGTAGAGGGCCTTGAACTCCGAGAAACGGCTGCCGTCCACGATCCGCGCGATCACCTCGTGGACGTCGTAGGACTTGCGGACGCTCCTGGGCACGATCCCGCCGATCTCCTCGGGGTCGTAGGCCGGGTCCTCGGGCTCGCCCACCTCCCAGGGAATGTCCTTGCGGCTCGTGAGGTGGGAGACGATCTCGCGCGCGGTCAGGAGGGCGTGCTCGTCGTCCAGGGCCATGTGGTCGGCCACCCCGCTGATCCGGCAATGGACGTCCGCGCCGCCCAGCTCCTCCGCGGTCACCTCCTCGCCGGTGGCGGCCTTCACCAGCGGCGGCCCGCCGAGGAAGATCGTGCCCCGCCCCTTGACGATCACCGCCTCGTCGCTCATGGCCGGCACGTAGGCCCCGCCCGCGGTGCACGATCCGAGGACCACGCTGATCTGGGCGATGCCCAGGGCGCTCAGGCGCGCCTCGTTATAGAAGATGCGGCCGAAGTGGTCCCGGTCCGGGAAGACGTCGGCCTGGAGGGGCAGGAAGGCTCCGCCCGAATCCACGAGGTACACGCACGGCAGCCGGTTCTCCTCGGCGATCTCCTGGGCTCGCAGGTGCTTCTTCACGGTCAGGGGAAAGTAGGTCCCGCCCTTCACCGTGGGGTCGTTGGCGACGATCATCACCTCGCGCCCGCTCACCCGGCCGATGCCGGTGACGATCCCCGCCGCGGGCGCGGCGCCGTCGTAGAGGCCGGAGGCGGCCAGGGCGCCGATCTCCAGGAAGGGCGTGCCGCGGTCGAGGAGGCGGTCCACGCGCTCGCGTACGGGCAGCTTGCCCTGCTCGCGCTGGCGGCGCGTAGCTTCCTCGCCGCCGCCCGCCGCCGCCTTGGCGAGGCGGGCGCGCAGGTCGGCCACCAGGCCGTCCATGTGGGCGCGGTTCTCACGAAACTCCGCGGAGGCCGTATCGACGTGGCTCTCGATGACGGGCATCGGGCGGAGTATGCCACGAGAGCTCAAGGGATCGCCCGCCTGTAGAATGCGCGCGTGCAGCCGCACGTCGTGATCGTCGGCGGCGGCTTCGCCGGCCTCACCGCCGCCCAGGCCCTGGCCGGCGGGCCGGTGCAGGTGACGCTGCTCGACCGCAGGAACCATCACGTCTTCCAGCCGCTTCTCTACCAGGTGGCGACGGCCGGCCTGTCCGCCACCGACATCGCCGCTCCGCTGCGCCACATCCTGCGCCGCCACGCGAACGTCACCGTGCTCCTGGGGGACGCGCGGCGCGTCGACACCGCGGCCCGCAAGGTCGTCCTGGACGACGGCGAGATCGGCTACGACTTCCTGATCCTGGCCGCCGGCGCCACCCACTCCTACTTCGGCCACGACGAGTGGGCCCGCCACGCGCCGGGGCTGAAGACGCTGGAGGACGCCCTGTTCATACGCCGGCGCACGCTCCTGGCTTTCGAGCGGGCGGAGCGGGAGACGGACCCGGCGCGGCGCCGCGGCCTGCTGACCTTCCTGATCATCGGGGGCGGCCCCACGGGCGTGGAGCTGGCGGGCACGCTCGTCGAGATCGCGCGGCACACGCTGCGGCGGGAGTTCCGGCGCATGGATCCCGCCGAGGCGAGGGTCGTGCTGCTCGAGGGGCTGGACCGCGTCCTTCCCGGCTACCCGCCCGACCTCTCGGAGAAGGCGCGGCGGCAGCTCGTGGACCTGGGCGCGGAGGTCCGCACGGGCGCCCGGGTGACGGGCGTGAACGCGGACGGCGTCTGGCTGGGAACAGAGCGGCTGGAGGCGGGCACGGTGCTGTGGGCGGCCGGGGTGGCGGCGTCGCCGCTGGGACGCTCTCTGGGCGTGCCCGTGGACCGTGCCGGACGGGTCCAGGTCGGGGCCGACCTGACCGTGCCCGGTCACCCGGAGGTGTACGTCATCGGCGACCTCGCGGCGCTGCAGCAGGACGGCGTGCCCGTCCCGGGCGTGGCTCCCGCGGCCATGCAGATGGGCCGCCACGCCGCGCGCAACGTCCTCCGCGCGGTGCGGGGCGAGGCGTCGCAGCCGTTCCGCTACATGGACAAGGGCTCGCTGGCCACTATCGGCCGCAAGGCCGCGGTGGCGCTGATCGGCCGCCTCAAGCTGTCTGGCTTCCCCGCGTGGGCCGCCTGGCTCGGCATCCACATCTTCTTTCTCATCGGCTTCCGCAATCGATTCGTCGTCATGATGGAGTGGGCGCTGGCCTACATGACCCACCAGCGCAGCGCGCGGCTCATACTGGAGCCGCCGGGCACGGTTGACATACCGGCCCCGGGGCCGGCGCCGGCGGAACTTTCGGCCGGCGACACTCGTCGGAGGTAACGAATGGCAGACCCCTCCAACCCGCTGCATCGGTCGCGCCGCAACCGCATGATCGCCGGCGTCTGCGGCGGCCTGGCCGAGTGGCTGGGATGGGACCCGACGCTGGTGCGCGTCCTCTACGTGGTGGTGTCGATCCTGTCCGTGGCCTTCCCCGGCCTGATCGTCTACGTCGTGCTGTGGCTGGTGATGCCGGAGGCTCCGGCCTAGGACGGGGTGCCGGCCCCTCGTGACCGGCACCCTCGCCGGTGACGGCTACGGCTTGGGTTCGAGGACGATCTCCCGCGCCTGCCGGTCCCCCATGACCTCGCGGATCTCGGACCGGTCCTTGTATCCCTGCATCTGCTTCTGGTCGTCGCCGACCACCTTCTGGGACAGGGCGTCGGCCTTGTCCTGGTTGGCCTCCATCGTGGCCAGGTCCTTCACTTCGGTCATCAGCATCAGGTTCCAGTCGCCCGTGTTGTGCGCCTCGGTGGCCAGGACCTTGTACGAGACGATGAGGCCCTCCTTCTTCGCGGCTTCCTGGTTCCGCTTCCAGTCCGTGGCGAGGTAGTTGAGGTACGCGGTGTCCATTCCCGGCTTCACGCGGATGAAGGACACGTTCCACACCGTGCCGTCGCGGTAGGGACGCTTGACCTGCGCGTGGACGGTAAGAGCGGCCGCCCCGACGGCCGAGATGGCGAGAGCGCCGACGACAATTCTCCGGTTCAGCTTCATCTTGACTCCTTGAACTGTGGCTTCCGAACGGCAGAGGGAGAGAAAAGGGCGCGCTCAGGTCCCGAGGGGCTGGATGGGCTGCCGCGAGCGCTTCCCGATGGAGCGGTTGGGCTCCCGGCGTGGACTCTATAGGAAGGACGCCGCGCCGTCTACAGCCCGCGGAACAGGTTGGCCACGAGCAGGATCAGGAAGCCGCCGGCCACGAGCCAGAACGAATCGACGCCCAGGCGGACGTGGACGGCGCCGATGTGAACGAGGATGCCGAGTCCGCCGACGATGAGCGCGATCACCCAGGCCGCGGTGGAAGGCGCAGTCAACCTCACGAGTCACCTCCTGTTGTCGGGGCTTTCATCCATTTAAGCACGAGGCTGCGGCCTGACTTCGCAAGCTGAACGAGAACGTCTAGGCCAGTACGATCCAGGCCGCGAGCGCGGCCAGCTTCTGGTCCTGGGTCCAGGGTGGACCCAGCCCGCGTCCCAGACCGCCGACGGTCGCCTGCAGCCGCGCGGCCGGCTGCTTCAGCGCGGCCTCCGCCCGTCGAGGGAGCTCCCGCTCGGGGATCCGCGTCAGCGGGAGGCCCCGCGCCTGGCAGGAAACGACGAGGGCCTGGCGGAAATGCTCGCCGTCGGCGGCGTGGATCAGGGCGTGGGAGGCCAGGACCGCCTCGAGCTTCGGGAGCGGACGTCCGGAGGCGAGCAGCAGCGCACCGCCGGCCAGCCGGAAGCCCCGCGCCCGCAGGTCGTCGGCCACGCTCTCCAGCGTCCGGCTCGCGGCCTTGCTGGCCACCTGCGCGTAACGCTCGAGAAGGGCGGCCGCCCGATCCAGGGTCAGATCCTCGGCCTCGTGGTAGGGCTGCTTCGACGCCGGGCGCCGGGGGTCGGCCATCTCCACCCGACGCCGATCGACAACCTCTACCGCCGAGCCGTTCGTGGCCACGGCGACCAGCGCCGCCCAGCCTGAGTGGGCGCGCAGGCCCAGCGCGGCGTCCCTCATCGTCACTTCCTTGTCCGCACGGAGCGCGAGGGATATGGTAGCCGCTCCGCCATGCGCACACTCACGCTCACGGCCTGGCTGAACGTCGGCTTGCACCTTTTGGGGCTGGCGCTCGCCCTGACGGGGATGCGCCCCGGCACGCCTCTCGTGCCCGCGGCCGAGCGCGTGGCCTATCTGGCCGGGCGGCCGCTTCTGTGGTCGCTCGGCTGGGCAACCTGGATGCTCTGCGCGCTGGCGCTGGTGGCGTTCCTGGCGGCACTGGCGCGCGCCGTCCCCGAGGCGGGCGCGATCCTGGGCCCCGCGGTCATGCTGGCCGCGGCGGGGGCGGCCATCGACCTCCTCTGCGACACGGTCTACATCACGGTGCTCCCCGACCTGGCGCAGGACGGCCCGGGCCGGCTCTTTCTCGCCGTCGAGCGCGCGCTGGGCGCCGGGGGGGTGGTGGTGGCCAACGGCCTCTACTCGGTGGCGATCCTGCTCGCCACCATCGCCCTGCGCGTCCGGCCCTCCGTTCCGGCGCTGGTACGCACGCTGGGCTACGCGACGTTCGCCGCCGGGATGCTCATGGTCGCGGCTGGCTTCACCGGGGACCCGCGGCACCTCGCGCTGGCGACCGGTCCTACCATCCTGTCCTTCATGGCGTGGACGCTCGGCGTGGCTCGGTCGCTGCGGGTGTGAAGCCGGTCGTCGTCTTCGGCGGCTACGGGACGTTCGGCTCG
>DAINRN010000258.1:0-391 GCA_036741815.1 Acidobacteriota bacterium | reverse complement strand
CGCACGTGGCGCGCGAGCTGGCGCGCCTGGGTCACACGGTGACCGTCGCGGGGCGCGACCGCCGCCAGGCGGAGGCCATGGCCGCCGCGCTGGGCTCAGGGCACCGGGCGATGGCCGCGGACGCCGCCGACCGGGAGTCCTGCCGCGCCGCGCTGGGCGGCCAGGCCGTGGCCGTGAGCTGCGCCGGGCCGTTCTCGGCCCTGGGCCAGGCGCTCCTCGAGGAGTGCATCGCGGCCCGGTGCCACTACGCGGACATCGCCGACGACCGGGCCCACGCCGCTCGCGTGCGCTCCTGGGACGGCCGCTTCCGCGACGCCGGCCTCACCGCCGCCTACGGCTGCTCGAGCCTGCCCGGAGTCTCGGGCGCGCTGGCGCTGCTGGCGCGGGAGGG
>DAINRN010000257.1:3756-5790 GCA_036741815.1 Acidobacteriota bacterium | reverse complement strand
TTCATCCCCGCCGCCTACCTGGACGAGACCCGGCTCCTCGTATTCGGCTCGCGCGCGCGCTACGAGACCTTCGTGACGCTGGACGCGCCGGAAAAGGCGCAGGCCCTGGCCGACCGCTATCGGCCGCTGCTCGCCGCGGAGAGCGTGCGTGTCCGCACCGTCTCCGAGGACGAGCGCTCCGTTCGCGAGTCGCTGGGAGACCTGGGCCGCTACCTGGGCCTGGTGTCCCTGGTGGCGGTCCTGCTCGGCGGCCTGGGCGTGGCCAGCGCGGTGCACGCGTTCATCAAGCGGCGGATGGAGACGATCGCGATCCTCCGCTGCCTCGGCGCCAGCGCCGGCCGCGTGTTCGCCATCTACTTGACCCAGGCGGCGGCGCTGGGCCTTCTGGGCAGCCTGGCCGGCGTGGCGCTGGGGCTCGCCGTGCAACGCGTGCTGCCGAGGCTGCTCGGAGACCTCCTCCCCGTGGACGTGCGTCTCGCCCCCTCCGCGCCGGCCTTGTTGTCCGGCCTGGGCGTGGGCCTGGCGGTGGCCGTCCTGTTCTCGCTCCTGCCCCTGCTCGGCATACGCGACGTCTCGCCGCTGGTATTGCTGCGGCGGTCGGTCGACCCGCCGGCCCGGCGGCGCGATCCGTGGCGGATCCTCGTGGCGGTGGTGGTCGGCCTGGGCGTCGTGGCCCTGGCCGCGCTCCAGACCCGCAGCCTGGGCGTGGGCGCGGCGTTCGCGGGCGTCATCGGCCTCGTGCTCCTCGCGCTCTGGCTGCTCGCCCTCGGCCTGTCGCGGGCCGTCCGTCGCTTCGTGCCCGGCCGCTGGCCCTACGTCTGGCGGCAGGGCCTGGCCAACCTGCACCGGCCCGCGAACCAGACGGTGGCGGTCCTGCTCGCCCTCGGCTTCGGGGCCTTCCTCCTGGACACGCTGTTCCTCGTCCAGCACAACCTGTTGCGCGAGCTCCGGCCCGGCGGGTCCGAGGCGAAGCCGAACCTGGTCCTCTTCGACATCCAGCCGGCGCAGCGCGCGCCGCTCCAGGCGGCCGCCAGCGACTCGGGGCTCACAACCACGGCACCCGTGCCCATCGTCCCCATGCGAATCCTCTCGCTCAAGGGCATTCCGGCCGCCACGTTCCTGGCCCGTGCGCCCGCCCCGGGGCAGTCGCGCGCGGGAGGGCCCAGCCCGTGGGCGATCCGTCGCGAGTACCGCACCACCTACCGCGACTCGGCCACGGCGTCCGAGAAGATGATCGCCGGCGGCCCGTGGCGCCCGGGCGACTGGCGCGGGCGTCCCGGCGGCGGCCCCGGCCAGCCGCCCCTCCCCATCTCCATGGAGAGCGGCGTGGCCGAGGAGCTGGGAGTGGGCATCGGGGACGAGATCGTCTGGGACGTGCAGGGACTGGCGCTGGCCACGCGCGTGGCGAGCGTGCGGCAGGTGGAGTGGGCGCGCTTCGAGCCCAATTTCTTCGTGGTCTTCCCCGAAGGCCCGCTCGACGCCGCGCCCCAGACCTTCCTCACGCTGGCGCGCATCGACGACCCCGAGGCGCGCGCCCGCTTCCAGCGCCGCGCCATCGAGGCGTTCCCCAACGTGACGGCCATCGACCTCTCGCAGATCCAGCAGGCGGTGGAGGGGATCGTGGGCCGGGTCTCGCTGGCCATACGTTTCATGGCGTTGTTCAGCCTGGCCGCGGGCGCGGCCGTCCTCGCCGGCGCCGTGGCCGCCAGCCGGCAGCAGCGCCTGCGCGAGGGCGCGCTGCTCAAGGCCCTGGGCGCCACGCGCGCCCAGCTCCTCCGCGTGGCCACTGCGGAGTACGCCGCGCTCGGCGGCCTGGCCGCGCTGGCCGCCGCCTTTCTCTCCGCGGCCGCCGCCTGGGGCGTGGTCCGCTTCCTGTTCGACGCCCCCTTCGTCCTGCCCGCGCCCCCGCTCGTGGCCATGGCGCTGGGCGTGGTCGCGCTCGCGGTCATGGTGGGCCTGCTCGGCGGCGCCGAGGTCATGCGCCGGCCGCCCCTCGAGGTCCTGCGCTGGGAATGAGCAGCCGCCTATACTGGG
>DAINRN010000257.1:0-3656 GCA_036741815.1 Acidobacteriota bacterium | reverse complement strand
ACGTGGGGAGGGATAGGGTGGGGGGTCAAAGATTAGAATGCGCGTGACCTTCGCGTTCACCAGCCGTCTCACTGTCGCCGTCTGCTTCCTACTGGCAGCCGTCGCCTCCGCCCGTGCGGATCGCGTCGAGGTCTACTCGATCCAGGGCGCCGATTGCGCCTCGTGCGGGGAGAAGATCCGGACCGCGCTCAAGAAGGTGAAGGGCGTCAAGAAGACCGAGTTCGACATCCACAGGGTCGAGCTGACCGTCGAGATGGAGGACGGCGTCCCCGACTCGGTGGTCCTGGCCGCGGCGGAGAAGGTGGGGCTGCGCGCGATCGTGGGCGCGGGCCAGGGCGCCTACCTGCCCAAGGAGGCCTACCCCGCGGGGGCGGACGTCCTGGAGCTGAACAAGGACGGGGAGAGCGTGGGGCCGCTGGACGCGCTGCGCGTGGCCGGCAAGTTCACGATCTTCGACGTCTACGCGGACTGGTGCGGCCCCTGCCGGGACGTGGACGCGCGGCTGCGCGAGATCGTGTCCAAACGCGAGGACGTGGCCGTGCGCAAGCTCAACGTCGTGGACTTCGACAGCCCGCTGGCCAGGGACCTGGCCGTCGAGATGCTCCCGTACGTGGTCGTCTATACGCCGGAGGGCAAGAAGATCGAGATCCACGGCGCGCAGCTCGGCAAGATCGACAAGGCCCTCAAGAAGCGATGAGGCGGCTCGGCCGGCTCGTCCTGGCGGCGGCCCTCCTTGCGCCGCCGGCTTGGGCCGCGGGCTGAGCGGGCTGAACGAGCCCCAACCTGCCGGTCGGCGGGTTAGCGCTGTTCCCTCCCGGACCCGGCGACTGGCGCTGGGCCGCCGAGTACTACTTCACGAGCGTCCACACGGAGCACACGGCGGAGGACCTTTCGCTCCCCGGCGGCTTCTACTGGCACGTGCAGGACCTCGACCTGTCGGAGGCGACGGCCAGCGCGGCGGTCGGGATCAGGCGGGGCCTGGCCCTCGAGGCGATCGTCCCCTTCCGCCGCGTCGTGGCGAGCATCCGCTTCCTCGACGACGAGCGGGCGCCCCTCCCCCGGCCCCAGGGCGACATCCACCACCGCAACGAGACGCTGACCGGGATCGCGGACCCGTGGCTGATGCTGCACGCCGGCAAGGTGGCCGGCCGTTGGACGGTCGCGGCCCGCGGCGGCGTCACCATCCCGCTCGGCCGGACGGAGCCGAACCCGTTCACGCTCGGCGACCTGGGCCTGCCGCACGAGCACATCCAGTTCGGCACGGGGACCTGGGACCCGGTGGCGGGGCTCGCCGCCGGGCGGCGGTGGGGCGAGACGACGCTTACCCTGACCGGCCTCGCGCGCCTCGTCCTCACCGAGAACGAGCACGGATATCGCGCGGGAAACCGCTACTACGCCGACGCCTCCGTCTCGCGCCGCGTCGGGCCCTGGAACCTGGGCCTCGGCCTGGACCTGTTGAGCGAGGAGGCCGAGCGATGGGATGGCCGCGTCCGGACGGAGGAGGGCAACCTGGGCCGCACCGACCTGCTGGTGGGGGCGGGCGTGCAGCGCGCCCTGGGCGGCGCGGGGAGCGCCTTCGTCACCATCAAGGTCCCCGTGGTGACGCACAGCGAGGGGTCGCAGGTGGACTACCCGTTCATCCTCTCGTTCGGCTTCGCGCACTAGGCAGACGCCAGCTCAGCGGGCCAGGGCCGCGTAGACCTCGCGGGCCCGGGCGATCTGGGCCATCACGGCCTCGCGCTCGGCGGGCGTGTTCCAGCCCGCGTGCGCGCCGGCGGCGGCGGCCACGCGATCGACCCAGCGCACGAAGTACGCTGCGTCCTCGCGCGAGTCGAGGGGATGGTCCGCCATCTTCACGTAGACCGGGCTCGTGCTGGCGAAGGGATACAGGTCCAGCACGGGGAGGAGCGGCCGGTCCGAGAAGGCGCGCAGGACGTACCAGCCGCTGCGCTCGGCGGGAAGGTCCACCATCGCCTCCGCGCGCGTGCCATCTCCTTCCAGCTCCACCGTGGCCACGACCGTACCGTTCCCGACGACCTCTACGTGGTCGAGGGGCACGGCCGAGCGCACCGCGACGCGCGCCTTCAACGTTCGGCCCGCGGGCAGCGGCAGCTCGTCGCCGGGCTGACGGCCCTCCACCGAGAACTCCAGTAGCGGCGCATTGGTCACGAAGGTGCGGCCGGCCTTGAGCGCGGCGAGGAAGGCCTCGTGGGTGAGCCGGGGGCCGGCGGCCGCGTACGTGCGGACGAGGCCCGCGGGCCCGCGCAGCGCGGCGAAGTTCGGGAAAGCGTCGGTGCCGGCGGCGGCGGGTATGCGGAAGCCGCAGTTGAGCAGCCGGTACCAGATCTCGGACGTGATGAGGTGGTCGCTGTAGCCCATCACCTCCAGGTAACCCACCTTGCCGAGCGCGGCGTCCACGGGCAGCGCATAGCTCAAGCTCTCCAACGCGTTGTCAGGATCGGGCCGTGTGTCGAAGGGGTGGACGTAGCCCATCAGCCCTCCCTGCGCGTGGGCCATGTCGGCCACGTCGGCGTTGGTCGGCACCAGGCTGGCGGCGGCGGTCCGGACGTAACCGGCGAAGTCGGGGAGCAGGTAGTGGTCGCGCAGGCCCAGCAGGGCGGTGTGGCCCCAGAAGCTGGTGTGGAACTCCTGGCCGTGCACGAGCAGGAAGCGCGCGCTGGAGACGGGGTCGGGCGTGGTGCTGAAGGACGCGATGTCGGGCACGCGCTGCTCCTTGTTGACAACCAGGTTCTCGATGAGGTGTAGGCCCTCGGCGCGGCCCTGGAAGGCGAGATGCTTCGGCGTGTTCCTGTAGTGCCCGCCGTAGTTCATGTGCACGTGAAGGTCGCCGCCCCAGTACCCGCGCGCGGGCAGGTCGGCCAGGCGCCGCAGGACGAGACGGACCGGGAGGCTGGCCCCGGCCGCGGCCGCGCCTTTGAACTGCGCCACCGCGTACTCCGGCCCGCGCCAGGCCTCGACCGTCACGTTGCCCGCGGGAACCGTCACGGCGTCCAAGCCGTCCGTGTGGAAATACGCATACTCGAAGGGCCGCTCTCCGCGGACGAATGCCTCGTCGGCGTGCCGCCAGGCGTCGTCGGGAGCGAACCCGCGGCCGTCGGCCGCAGTCACCGAGACGCGGGCCTCGACCGGACGGCCCGTCGCCGCGTCCACGATCGAGAGCCGCACGCTTCCGACGGGACCCTTGTAACGGCGCGTACGAGCCACGACCTCCTGGCGCCGCCCTCCCGGCACGTCGATCACGACCAGAGCCGTGTTGCCGCGCTCGTTGGAGACGGCGGCGATGCGCGAGCCGTCGCGCGACCAGCGCGGCGCGGTCAGATCGTAATCGCCGAAGGTGAGGGGGAGCGGATCGCCGCCTTCGGCGGGCAGGATCCAGAGCTGGTTCCATTGCCGCCCCTGGTAGCCGCTGTAGACGACCCGGCGGCCGTCGGGCGCCCAGTCCGGCGCCGCCTTCCACGTGGTCTCCTCGTAGTGCAGCTCGCGCATGGGCGCGCCGGGACGGGCGGCCATGCGCCAGAGCCCGCCCGTGCCGTAGACGTGTCCCCTGTTCGACACCACGATCAGCTCCGTGCCGTCGGGCGACCAGGTCGGCGACAGGTAATGGTCGAAGACGCTGTAGTAGTAGCGCGGCAGCC
>DAINRN010000256.1:2010-5799 GCA_036741815.1 Acidobacteriota bacterium | reverse complement strand
TCCGGCCGCGCATCTCGATGATCGAGCAGAAGCTGCAGTCGAAGGTGCAGCCGCGTGAGGTCTCGATCACGTCCACCTGCCGGCCCAGCAGCGTGTAGCCCTTGAGGACGCGGGCGTCGCGGCGGGGCGGCTTCAGCTCGCCGTCTTCCAGGCGGCGGACGGGACGGTCGGGGTTGGCGTGGAAGCCGCGCTCGTCGCGGTAGGAGAGACCCGCGACGACATCGAGGCCTGCGCGGCCCTCGAGCGCGCGCAGCAGCTCGCGGAAGGTGGCCTCGCCCTCGCCCCGCACCACGAAGTCCACGCCCGACGCGTCGGCGGCGTAGGCCTCGGGCGCCAGGCTCGGGTCATACCCGCCCACGACGATGCGCGCCTCGGGCCGCAGCGAGCGGACGAGGTCGATGACCTTGAAGGCCGTCCGGCGCTGGAACGTCATGACGGACAGGCCGACCACGTCGGGCTGGAGCTCGCGCACGAGCTCGGCCACGGTCTCGCGCACGCGGCCCTGGGCCAGGATCAGGTCCGCCACCGCCACGCGGTGGTGGTCGTCGACGTTGCCCGCCAGCGACGTGAGCGCGCCGTTGGGCATGCGCATGGTCAGCGCCGGCATGTGCTCGAAGGCGTCCGGCATCGACAGAAGCAGGACGTTCAAGGCCGGGGACCCCCGCGTTGCGACCACGGACGGGACGACATAGGATGAAGACCCTCCCGATGGTAACCCTCGGCGACATCAAGGTCCACGTCCTCTCCGACGGCGTCTTCGCCCTCGACGGCGGCGCGATGTTCGGCGTCGTGCCGCGGGTCGTCTGGGAGAAGAGCGATCCCCCCGACGACAAGAACCGCGTGACCCTCGGCTTGAACGTCGCGCTCGTGGAGAGCGGCGGGAAACGGATCCTGGTGGACACGGGCATGGGCGACAAGTGGGGCGAGAAGGAGACGCGGATGTACCGCCTGGACCGGTCCACGACGCTCGTGGGATCGCTTCAGGCCCTGGGCGTCGCCCCCGAGGACGTCGACGTGGTCGTGAACACGCACCTTCACTTCGACCACGCGGGCGGGAACACGCGCCTCGTGGACGGCAAGGCCGTTCCCACGTTCCCGCGCGCACGCTACGTGGTGCAGATGGGGGAGTGGGAGGACGCCACCCATCCCCACGAACGGAGCCGCGCCTCGTACCGCGAGGAGAACTTCGTTCCCCTGGCCGAGAGCCGCCAGCTCGACACCGTGCAGGGCGAGGTCGAGGTGGCGCCGGGCGTGCGCGTGGTCCCGGTCGGCGGCCACACGGCCTACCACCAGATGGTCCTCGTCGAGGGTGGCGGCCAGACCCTCGCGATCCCCACCGACCTGCTCCCCACCACCAGCCACCTGCCGCTGCCCTTCGTGATGGGTTACGACCTGTTCCCCGTGGGGACGCTGGCGGCCAAGCGGCGGCTGTTGGAGAAAGCGGCGGCCGAGCGCTGGACGCTGCTCTTCTACCACGACCCCCGAGTGGCCCTGGGCGGCGTACGTCGTGAGGGTGACCGCTACGTCCTCGACCGGGTGACCGCGGCATGAAGGAGACGGCCGAGATCGGGATCATCGGCGGCAGCGGGCTCTACGAGATGCAGGGCCTGGAGGACGTGCGCGAGCTGTCCTTCGACACGCCTTTCGGCTCCCCCTCGGACCACATCGTCGTCGGCCTGCTCGAGGGCCGCCGCGTGGCCTTCCTCGCGCGCCACGCCCGGGGGCACCGGCTCCTTCCCAGCGAGGTGCCGTTCCAGGCCAACGTCTTCGCCATGAAGCTCCTGGGCGTGGAGCGGATCCTCTCCGTCTCCGCCGTGGGCTCCCTCAAGGAGCAGTACGCGCCGACACACATGGTGATCCCCGACCAGCTCGTGGACCGCACCTTCAAGCGCCCCTCGACCTTCTTCGGGCGCGGCCTGGTGGCGCACGTGGCCTTCGCCCATCCCTTCTGCGCCACGCTGCGAGGCGTGCTCTTCGCGTCCTGCGGCGAGGCGAAGGTCCAGCGGCACGCGAAGGGGACCTACATCTGCATCGAGGGTCCGCAGTTCTCCACCCTGGCCGAGTCCGAGCTCTACCGGTCGTGGGGCATGGATATCATCGGCATGACGAATCTGCAGGAGGCCCGCCTGGCCCGCGAGGCGGAGATCTGCTACGGCACCCTGGCCATGGTGACGGATTACGACTGCTGGCACCCCGGCCACGACTCCGTCACCGCCGACCAGATCATCGCCACCCTGGTCACGAACGCGGAGTCGGCCAAGACCGTCCTCCGCGGGGCGCTGCGGCGCATCCCGCGGGAGCCGCGGACGTGCGAGTGCGCGACCGCGCTCCGGCACGCCCTGGTCACGCCGGCGGAGCTGGTGCCCGACGACGTCCGCCGCGAGCTGGCCCCGATCGTCGGCCGGTACATGAAGTAAGGAGGCGTCACATGAGGCCATCGCTGACCTCCGCCTTCCTGGCCCTCGCGCTGCCTTCGCTGTCGGCGGCGCAGGTCCTCGACGTCCGCGAGCTGAACACGGAGCAGATCCGGAACCTCGACCGGGCGAAGACGGCGGTGATACTGGTCGGTGGGATCCTGGAGGAGCACGGGCCGTACCTGCCGGCCTACATCGACGGCTACGACAACGAGCGGTACGCGCGCGACCTGGCGGAAGCCATTGCCGCCCGCCCGGGCTGGGCCGCGGTCCTGTTCCCGACCATCCCCCTCGGGCAGGGCGGCGCCAACATGATCGGGGGGAAGCATTCGTTCCCCGGGACCTTCAACGTGCGCACCACCACCCTGCGCGCGGTCTACATGGACCTCGCGGACGCCCTCGGCGAGCAGGCGTTCCGCTGGATATTCGTCGTGGACGGGCACGGCTCGCCCAACCACAACCGGGCGCTGGACGACGCGTCCGACTATTTCCGAGACAGCTTCGGCGGCATGATGGTCCACCTGTACGGCCTGATGCAGCTCCGCGCGTGCTGCGAGGAGCCCCTGAAACGCCTCCTCTCGGAAACGGAGCGGCAGGAGGAGGGGTTCACCGTGCACGCGGGAGCGGATGAAACGAGCGGGCTGCTCTTCCTGCGCCCCGAGCTCGTGAATCCCGGTTACCGGCGGGCAACCCCCGTGACGGGCCGCGACTTCCCGGACCTCGTGCGCCTGGCGCGCCAGGAGGGATGGCCCGGCTACTTCGGTTCCCCGCGCCTGGCCAGCGCGGCCCTGGGCGCCCAGCAATACAAGGAGCGCTCGCCGCTGCTGACGAGCCTCGCCCTCAAGGTGTTGGACGGTTGGGATCCCCGAGCGGAACCCCGCTACGTGCAAACGATGCAAGCTGTGCCCGGCATCGCCGAGGTGCTCCAGGGCACCGATCAGGACGAGGCCAGGCGCGAGGCCCGCCAGCGCGAGTGGCTCGCGAAGCGGGCCCGGCCCTAGTGTCGATCCTCGTGGTCGGGAGCGTGGCCTACGACACGGTGGAGACGCCGTTCGGAAAGGCGGAGCGGGTGCTGGGGGGCAGCGCCTCCTTCTTCGCGGTGGCCGCGTCTTTCTTCGTGCCCGTGAACCTCGTGGGCGTGGTGGGCGAGGACTTCGGCGAGGAGCAGCTCCAGGCCTTCCGCGGGCGCGACATCGACCTCGAGGGCCTGGAGCGCGTGCCGGGCAAGACCTTCCACTGGGCGGGCAAGTACTCCTTCGACCTCAACGCGCGGGAGACGATCTGCACCGAGCTGAACGTCTTCGAGACCTTCAAGCCCAAGATCCCCGCGCGCTACCGGCGGTCGGAGCACGTCTTCCTCGGCAACATCGACCCC
>DAINRN010000256.1:0-2000 GCA_036741815.1 Acidobacteriota bacterium | reverse complement strand
GCAGGTCGTCGGGGTCGTGGGCGACGACTATCCGCTCTCGGATCTCGACTTCCTGGCAGACCGCGGAGCCGACCTGTCCGGCCTCGAGCGTCGCGAGGGCGAGAGCTTCTTCTGGGCCGGTCGTTATCACTTCGATCTCAGCTCTCGGGACACGCTGGAGACTCGGCTCGGTGTGTTCGCGGACTTCGAGCCCAAGATCCCAGCGTCCTTCCGCAAGGCACGGTACGTCTTCCTCGGCAACATCGACCCCGTGCTCCAGCGCGACGTCCTCGACCAGGTGGAGCGGCCGAGGCTCGTGGCCTGCGACACCATGAACTTCTGGATCTCGGGCAAGCCCGATGAGCTGCGGCGTACGCTCTCGCGCGTGGACATCCTGCTGATCAACGATGCCGAGGCCCGCCAGCTCTCCGGCGAGTGGAACATGGTGAAGGCGGCGCGCGCCATCCGCGCGATGGGCCCGCGGGTGCTGGTGGTGAAGAAGGGCGAGCACGGGGTGCTGATGTTCACGGAAGCGGGATCCTTCGCCGCGCCCGCCTATCCGCTGGAGGAGGTCTTCGACCCCACGGGCGCGGGCGACACCTTCGCGGGAGGGTTCGTCGGCTACCTCGCGGCGCAGGACGGCGGCGGAGCGCGCGGCCCCGAGGACGGCGCGGCCCTCCGCCGCGCCGTGATCATGGGCAGCACGCTCGCCTCGTTCTGCGTGGAGGCCTTCAGCCTCGACCGGCTCCTCCGCCTGACGCGCGGGGAGATCGACGCCCGCTTCCAGCTCTTCAAGGACCTCACGCACTTCGAACCGCTCTGACGTCCCGCAGCGCGACGCTGCGTTAGAATCCCGAAATGGGGAGCCCGAAGGCCCTGAGCCGCGAATCGGCGGCCGCGGCGGACATCTCGCTCTACACGAGCGTCCTCAAGATCAAGGAAAAGCACGGCCTGGAGGCCCTCGGGATCGCGTTCTACGACTGCGAGACCACGCTGCAGTGGGCCTACAACGCGGACGCCCCGTTCCACGCGGCCTCCACTATGAAGCTGGCCGTCCTGCTCGCCGTGGAGCGTCAGATCACGAGGGGGGAGCTGGCGGGGGACGCGCCCGTGCACGTGCGCAACAAGTTCACGAGCATCGTGGACCGCCGGCCGTACATGCTGGAGGTGAGCCGCGACGGCGACCCGGAGCTTTATGCCCACCTCGGCCGGACCATGACGGTGGACCAGCTCGCGTACCAGATGATCACCACCTCGAGCAACTTCGCTACCAACCTGCTGGTGGACGTGGTGGGCATCCCGGTCATCCAGCGCGCCCTGCAGGAGCTGAACATCGAGGGGATCAAGGTGATCCGCGGCGTGGAGGACCAGGCGGCCTTCGAGGCCGGGCTGAACAACGAGGTCACCGCGAACGGCCTGCTGAAGCTCCTGCGGCTCATCTCCGACCGTAAGGCCTGTTCCCCCGAGGCCTCCGAGCGGATGCTCCAGATCCTCCTCGACCAGCGTTTCAAGGGCGGCATCCCCGCCGGCCTGCCGGAGGCCACGAGGGTCGCCCACAAGACCGGCAACATCTCCACCGTCCACCACGACGCGGGCATCGTGTACCTGGAGGGCCGCCAGCCGTACGTCCTCGTGATCCTGACCCAGTTCGACGCCTCGCCCCCGCGCAGCACGGCGGTGGCGGAGGTGTCGCGGGACATCTTCGAGTGCGTGGCGGGCATGACGGGAGGGTGATGGAGAAGGAGCCGGGCCTCAAGATCGTGGACGCCTTCGACCTCGACCCCGAGGTCCGCTCCCTGCTCAAGCCCCAGGAGACGGCGGAGGGCAAGGACGGGCGCCGTCACCAGCTCCCCCGCTACTTCTACGAGATCCCGTCCCACGAGGCGGCGCGCGATACCCGCATCTCCGCGCACTTCGGCCTCAACGAGCTGCTGCTCGTGGACCTGAAGGAGGCGGGGCGTCTCCGCGCCTATCCCCGCTACGTCCCTTGCGCGGTGCGCATCCTGGCCTTCTACCTGGAG
>DAINRN010000255.1:5544-5825 GCA_036741815.1 Acidobacteriota bacterium | reverse complement strand
TCACCAGGAGCCCGCGCGGGAGCAGCATCCGGTTCAGCCGCTCGATCTCCGGCATCGCCGCATCGCAGAGATGGCAGTTGGAGAGGAACATCACCAGCAGCACGGGGCGGCCGCGGAAGGAGGAGAGGCGGCTCTTCTCCGTGGCACCGAGCGAGCGCAACTCCAGGTCCGGGGCCGGATCGCCCACCCTGACCTTCGTGGTTTCCGGGGAGCGGAGCCACCAGAAGCCCACCACCACGGCCACGCCCACCACCGCCGCCCCCAGCGCGCGGAGCGCCGTG
>DAINRN010000255.1:0-5534 GCA_036741815.1 Acidobacteriota bacterium | reverse complement strand
ACGGCATTGTAGGTCCGAGGCCGGGCACCGTGCCGCGCGATAGAATTCCCGGATGCCCCGCTTGTCTCCCGACGTGAGCGCGCTCCTGGATGAGTGCGTGGCCCTGCGCCGCGACCTGCACCAGAACCCGGAGCTGGCCTGGGCCGAGCACCGCACCGCGGCGCGCGTGGCCGCCTTCCTCGAGGGAGCGGGGCTCGAGCTCCGCACGGTGGCCGCAACGGGCGTCCTGGCCACGGCCGGGGGCGCGGAGGGGCGGACGGTGCTCCTGCGCGTGGACATGGACGGGCTCCCCATCCAGGAGCAGGGCGACGCGCCCTACGCGTCGCGCGTCCCAGGGGTGATGCACGCCTGCGGCCACGACGGCCACACCGCCATGGGGGCGACCGCGGCGCGCGTCCTGGCCGCGCGGCGGCCGGGCGGCACCGTGCGCGTCCTGTTCCAGCCCGCCGAGGAGGGCGAGGGCGGGGCGCAGCGCGTGATCGCGGACGGGGCCCTCGAAGGCGTGGACGTGGCGCTGGGCATCCACCTCTGGAACGAGCTGCCCGTCGGCACCATCGGCGTGAAGGCCGGCCCGCTCATGGCCGCGGTGGACCGTCTCCGCGTGGTCGTCCGCGGGCGGGGCGGCCACGGGGGCCACCCGCACCGGGCGGCGGACCCGGTGGTGGCCGCGGCCCACGTGGTGGTGGCTCTGCAGACCATCGTGGCGCGGGAGGTCTCGCCCCTGGACTCGGCCGTGGTGACCCTGGGGGCCATCCACGGCGGGCAGGCGTTCAACGTGATCCCCGACGAGGTGACGCTCACGGGGACGGTGCGCACCTTCGACCCCGAGCTCCGGCGCACGATGCCGGAGCGGATCCGGCGGATCGCGGCCGGCGTGGCCGAGGCGCTGCGGTGCGAGGCGGAGGTGGAGGTGCGGCCCGGGAACCCGGCGGTGGTGAACGACACGGCCATGGCGGCCCTTGCCCGGCGCGCCGCCGCGCGCGTCGTGGGCGACGAGCGGGTCGTGGAGCCGGAGCCCACCATGGGGGGCGAGGACATGGCCGTCTACTTCGAGCGCGTGCCCGGGTGCTTCGTCTTCGTGGGCTCCGCGAACCCGGCGCGCGGTCTGGACCAGCCCCACCACAGCCCGAGGTTCGACTTCGACGAGGAAGCGCTGGCCATCGGCTGCGAGTTCCTGGTGGAGGTAGCTCATGAGGCGCTGAAGCCGGACTGACGTTGTCGTTCCCGCGTCAGTCATTCCGAGCAACCGTCTCGCGTGCGTCCCACCGGTCTCAGTACCGGTCCGATCTCCTAGCCCCTCCTCCATTCTTCTTTGTACTGAGTTGCCTTCTCGACCCGCGGCCACACGATCTCATGGCCGAGGCCCGGTCCCGCGGGCACGGTGATGGTGCCCTCGCGTGAGACCGTGACCGGCGGGTCCACCAGGTCCTCCTCGAAGTAGCGGGCGCTGGCCGCGGTGTCCCCGGGCAGCGTGAAGCCGGGAAGCGCCTGCAGGTGGACGTTGGCCAGGCGCCCGATGCCGGACTCCAGCATGCCGCCGCACCACACGGGCACCGCGCGCGACCGGCAGAGGTCGTGGATGGCCAGGCTGGCCGCGAAGCCGCCCACGCGGCCGGGCTTGATGTTGATGATCCGGCAGGAGCCGAGGTCCAGCGCGCGCCGCGCGTCGTCCACGGAGCGGATCGACTCGTCGAGGCAGACGGCGGTGCGGATCTGCCTCTGCAGCGCGGCGTGGTCCACGATGTCGTCCCAGGCCAGGGGCTGCTCCACCATCATGAGCCGCTCCTGGTCGAGGTCCCGGAACAGCGCGACGTCGGCCAGGGTATAGGCGCTGTTGGCGTCGACCATCAGCGGGACCTGGGGAAAGCGGGCCCGCACCGCGGCCACCGGCGCGCGGTCCGCTCCCGGCTTGATCTTGATCTTGATGCGCCGGTAGCCCGCGGCCACCTCGCGCGCCACGTTCTCGAGGAGCGCTTCCGTGGAGGGCTGCAGGCCGATGGAGACGCCTGACTCGATCGTCGGCTTGGCCCCTCCCAGCACACGGGCCAGGGGCGCCGCCGTCAGGCGCGCGTACAGGTCCCAGGCCGCCATCTCCAGCGCCGCCTTCGCCATCTCGTGCCCGCGGATGCGCGAGAAGGCCGGCAGGAGCGCGCGCGGATGGTCGAGGTCCAGGGAGAAGAGGAGCGGGACCAGGAAGTCGCGAAGGACGTGGAACACGGTGGCGTTGGTCTCGGGCAGGTAATAGGGATCGTCGTCGGCCACCCCCTCGCCGTAGCCGGTGGCGCCTTGCGCGGACACGGAGAGGAGCAGGAAGGTCTTCTCCGTGGTGCGCGCGAAGGAGGTCTCGAAGGGATGGCGCAGGGGAAGGCTCAGGCGGCGGACCTCGACCCGCTCGACCTTCACGGCAGGACCGTGACGCCGGCCGCGGGGCGCAGCGCGTGGGCCGCCGCGAAGCCGGGACTGGCGCGAATCACGGGGCGGTCTCCCTCGCGGGCGAGCACCAGCCCCGCGGCCACGCGGCGGGAGACGAGCTCCAGGCCAGGGTCGGCGCCCAGGACGTAGACCGCGGTGGAGAGGGCGTCGGCCTCCATGGCGCTGCGAGCCACGACGGTGGCGGCCAGGACCTTCTGGGCGGGCAGGCCGGTGCGCGGGTCGAGGATGTGGCCGGGCCGCTGATCGCCGCCGGAGGACGCGAGGGCGGCGTCCTGGAGCTCGAAGGTCGCCCACGGCGGCAACGAGGGATCGTCCGGGTCGCGGACGGAGACCGTCGTGGGCATCCCGAAAGCACCGAGGCTGCTCCCGCCGAGGTCCACCAGGCCGCCGGCGGCGCCCGCGGCGCGGAGCGCGTCGAGAGCGAGGTCCACCGCGTAGCCCTTGGCGATGCCTCCGAAGTCGAGGCGGGTGCCGGGGTCCAGGCGCACCTCGCGGGTGGCGGGGTCGAGGTGGACGTGGGCGGTCCCCACGCGCGCCAGCAGCCGCGCCCTCTCGCACCCGCCCAGCCGCCGCGGACGCCCGCCCAGGTGCCCGGCCGCCCGTACCAGCGGCTCCACGGTGGGGTCGAAGGCCCCGCCCGACGCGTAGGCGACGTCGAGCGCGTGGAGGAGCACGGCCGCCAGGTCGGTGGAGACGCGGGCCCGGCCCGCCTGGTTCAGGGTGGTCAGCTCGCTCGGCTTCCACAGCGACATCCGGTCGTCCACCCGCTGCAGCGCGGCGAAGGCGGCGGCCAGCGCGGACGAGGGGTCGGCCGCGCCCAGGACCTGCACCTCCGCCGTGGCCCCCATCACCAGGCGCACCTCGCGCACGGGATCGTGGGGCGGGGGCGCCTGGGCGAGGAGGGCGAAGAGCGCGAAGGGCGGCATTTGCCCTAGCGGCGGGCGTCTTCCCGTGGCGGGCGGGCGGCGCAGCGGCGGCACAGGCCGAAGATCTGGTGGCGGTGGCCCTCGATCACGAACCCGATGCCGGCCGCGATCTCGTCCTGGATGCGCTCGATCTCCGGGTTCGAGAACTCCAGGATCTCCCCGCACGACTTGCAGATGAAGTGGTCGTGGTGGGCCCGCTTGTACTCGCGCTCGAAGCGGCTCTGCCCGTCGAGGGCCAGCTCCTGGGCCAGGCCGGCGGCCTGCAGGAGCTTCAGGGTTCGATAGACCGTGGTGCGCCCGATGTCCGGCCGCCGCTTCTGCACCAGCTGGTGCAGGTCGTCCACGGAGAGGTGGCTCTGCTGGCGCAGGAACGTGTCGAGGATGACCTCGCGCTGCCCGCTGCGCTTGAGCCGGTTCTTCGCGATGTAGGCGGCGAAGACCTCCTTCTCCTCACGTCCGGCGCTGACCTTCACGTTACGGCCAGCCTAGCCCCCGCCGGACGGGGCTGTCAACGAGCGCGGCCGGCGACTTATACTGGGCGCTCTCATGAAGCTTCAATCCGCACGTGAGCTGAAGGCCGCGCTCCGGGAGGCGATCCTGGAGGGGATGGCGGACACGCTGAGGCGCCAGGGCGTCCTCGTCACCGCCGCCAGCCGTGCGGTGGGCAGGCCGGCGCCGGTGGCGCGGACGCTGGCCCTGGGGATCGCGCGCGGGAGGGGCAGCGACTACCGCCTGGCCGTGCGCATCCAGCGCCGGGGCCTGGAGGCTTCGGCGCCGCTCGAGGCCATCCGCGCGCGCGCCCGCGGCGAGGTGGACGTCCGGTACGTGGGGCGCATCGCCACCCAGGCGCGCCGGAAGGCGCGGGCAGCGGCGCCCGAGCCGCCCTGGGAGCAGGGCCGCACCCGCCCTCTCCTGATCGGCGCCTCCATCGGGCACTACCGCATCACCGCGGGCACCCTGGGCGGGTTCGTGGTCCTGCGCAAGGGCGGGATGCTGCGGGCCCTCTCCAACAACCACGTGCTGGCCGACGAGGACCGCGGGAAGAAGGGCGACGCGATACTGCAGCCGGGGGCCTACGACGGCGGCCTTCCCGCGAAGGACCGCGTGGGATCGCTGGCCCAGGCCGTGAAGCTGAAGCCGCGGGGCATCAACCGGGTGGACGCCGCGCTGTGCTCGGTGGACGGCCCCGTCGGCTACGACCCGCGCACGCTGCGGGGCGTGGGCACGCTCGGGGGGCTGGCCCAGGCCCCCATCGAGGAGACGCGGTCGGTGGAGAAGATCGGCCGCACCACCGGCCACACCCGCGGGCGCGTGACCGCCTTCGAGCTGGACAACGTGGTGGTGGCCTACGACATGGGGAACCTGCGCTTCGACGATCAGATCGAGGTGGAGGGCGAGGGCGCGGCCTTCAGCCAGGGTGGCGACAGCGGCTCGCTCGTCTTCACCGCGGAGGACAATCGCGCCTTTGGCCTCCTCTTCGCCGGCAGCGATCAGGGCGGGAGCGACGGGACCGGGCTCACCTACGTGAACGCCATCGGCCGCGTGCTGTCCCAGCTCAAGGCCGACATACTGGCCTAGGTGCGCCATGGCCACCCTGGAGGAGGCCCGCGCCGCGAAGCGCAAGGCGGCGCGGCGCCTGGCGCGGGTGACCCAGGTCAACGGCATCGGCGTGGTCCGCGCCGGGAGGGGCTACGGCTTGAAGGTGAACCTCGCGGAACCGGTCGCGGCCGGGGTCATCCCCGAGGCGGTGGACGGCGTGCCCCTCCGCGCCTCTGTGGTGGGGCGCATCCGCGCGCGCTGATCACACGCGCGGGAGCGGCGGTTGGTCCGCTCCCGCGCGCTCGATCAAAGCCGCGATCCGGCCCACATTTCTGACGGGGTCGAAGTGCAGCCGGGCGAAGGCCAGCCCGGCCTGGCCCCGGCGCGCACGCTCCCCTTCGTCCTGCGCCTGCTCGACCGCTGCCAGGAGGCCGGTGACGTCGCCCTCCCCGACCACCCACCCGCCTCCCGATTCCAGGGTCCACGCGGCTCCCTCGCTGTCGCGCGGTCCCACGAAGATGACGGGGCGGGCCACCGCGAACGCCGCTTGCACCTTGCTCGGCACGATGAGGCCCTGCCACGGGGTGGCGAGGCTGGCCAGGTGGACGTCGGCCGCGGATAGGCTGGCGCGCAGAC
>DAINRN010000254.1:2019-5837 GCA_036741815.1 Acidobacteriota bacterium | reverse complement strand
TCGGCTGAATAATATCTATCAGCCGCTTGTGTGTCCTTATCTCAAATTGTTCCCGCGATTTCTTGTCAATATGCGGACTGCGTAGGACCGTGTACCGTTCAATCCGGGTAGGCAGTGGGATTGGCCCGTGCACGATTGCCTCAGTTCGCTTCGCCGTATCCACAATCTCCTGCGCCGACCGAAAGGCCGGCGGGTCGAAGCTCGCCAGCCGCTGAGCCGCCGCGAGGACGAAGGAGCGGTCGCCGTTGATTGCGGGACGGATCTTCATGAGCGATGAGGGTGCCGAACGGCGGGCCGAGTCTACATGAGGTCCCGTCTCCCTCCGTTATAATCCGCGCGCCGCGATGCCAGAATCCAAGGCCCTCCTGGCCGCCCGCGCGGGCAAGATCCTGGACCTCCTCGAGGAGGCCCACCCCGAGGCCACCTGCGCGCTCCATCACCGCAACCCCTACGAGCTGGTCACGGCCGTGATCCTCTCCGCGCAGTGCACGGACGAGCGCGTGAACATGGTCACGCCGGCCCTGTTCCGGCGTTACCCGGGCCCGGAGTCGCTGGCGAAGGCGCGTATGGAGGACGTGGAAGAGATCATCCGCTCCACCGGCTTCTTCCGCGCGAAGGCGAAGAGCATCGTTGGCTGCGCGCGCGCCCTGGCCTCGGAGCACGGCGGCGTGGTGCCCCGTAGCCTGGAGGCCCTCGTCAAGCTCCCCGGCATCGGGCGCAAGACCGCCAACGTCGTGCTCGGCCACGCCTACGACGTCGCGGAGGGGATCGCCGTCGACACCCACGTCTTGCGCGTGTCCAACCGGTTGGGTATCGCCCGGAGCGACGACCCGATCGTCGTCGAGCAGCAGCTCATGGCCATCATCCCGCAGGAGCGCTGGACGCGGACCACCGACCTCCTGATCTTCCACGGCCGCAAGATCTGCATCGCCCGCCGGCCGCTGTGCGGGAGCTGTCCCGTTTTCGCATTGTGCCGGTGGCCGGACCGCCAGGCCTTCGCCGCCGGACGGCCTCCCCGGGTCCCGCGCCCGCGATCCGCCGGGCGTGGACGGGGACCGCGAGCGCGAGGATGACCGGAGCTTCGCCTCTGCCGGCAAGGATCGTGGCCGCGGTCGTCCAGATGACCTCGACCGCCGACGTCGAGCGCAACCTCGCGACTGCCGAGCGCCTGGTCGCGGAAGCGGCCACGCGCGGCGCCGGCTTCGTGGCCCTGCCCGAGAACTTCGCCTTCCTCCGCTCGGCGGGCGACGCCGCGCCCGAGGCGCAGGCCGTCGACGGCCCGTGGGTGCGCCGCATGGCGGCCGTCGCCCGCGCGCATGCGATCACGCTGCTCCTGGGGAGCCTTCCCGAGAAAAGCGGCGAGGCCGGCAAGGTCCATAACACGTCCGTGCTGCTCGGCCCGGACGGCGCGGTCCGGGCCGTCTACCGCAAGATCCACCTTTTCGACATCGACCTGCCCGGCCTCGAGCACCTGAAGGAGTCGCGCGAGGTCGCCGCCGGCCACGATGTCGTGGTCGCGGACGCGCCTTTCGGCGCGCTGGGGATGACGATCTGCTACGACGTCCGCTTCCCCGAGCTGTACCGCGCGCTGACGCGCCGGCGGGCCCGGGTGCTGGCGGTGCCGTCGGCGTTCACGGACCGGACGGGCAAGGACCATTGGGAGGTGCTCCTGCGGGCCCGCGCCATCGAGAACCTCGCCTACGTGGTCGCCCCGGCCCAGGTGGGAGTCCACGGAAGGGGCCGCACCTCGCACGGCCACGCCATGATCGTGGACCCCTGGGGCGTGGTCATCGCCCAGGTCCCCGACGGCGAGGGAATCGCGTTGGCCGAGCTGGACTTCGATCGGCAGGACCGCCTCCGCCGCGAGCTGCCGGCCCTCGACCACGTCCGCCTCCCGATCGAGTAGCCGCCCCCGTCTCCGAGCGGCGCGAACAACCGGAAATACCCGGAATCCCTAGGGATCTGCCTTGACACCAGCCGGTCGTTCCCGTACGATTGCAGTTTGCAACTCGGGCGCTTGGAGCGCCCTTTGCGCGGGAGCGAGATGACGACTCACATACCCAAAGTGGACGAGCGCGACCGGCAGTGGTTCGTCCTCGACGCCAAGGACCAGGTGCTGGGCAAGCTGGCCGCCACCGCGGCCTCCATCCTGACCGGCAAGACCAAGCCCATCTACACGCCCTTCCTGGATACCGGCGACCACGTCATCGTCATCAACGCCGCGCGCGTCCACCTGACCGGCCGCAAGGAGACGGACAAGCTCTATCGGCGGCACAGCGGGTACCTGGGCGGCCTCAAGACCACCGCGGCGGGCGACATGCGGGCCAAGCAGCCGACCCGGGTGATCGAAGAGGCCATCCGCGGCATGCTCCCCAAGACCAAGCTCGGGCGCGCCATGTTCCACAAGCTGAAGGTCTACGCCGGGGACGCCCATCCCCACACAGCCCAGAAGCCGAAGCCCATGACCCTGAAGGCGAGGAGAGAGCGTTGAGCACCACACCCACCCCGGGCGAGTACTACGC
Source organism: Acidobacteriota bacterium (assembly GCA_036741815.1). Classification (GTDB taxonomy): domain Bacteria; phylum Acidobacteriota; class Vicinamibacteria; order Fen-336; family Fen-336; genus DAINRN01. The sequence goes on along the minus strand of DAINRN010000254.1, from coordinate 3,315 downwards.
GACGGGCAAGCGGAAGACGGCCGTGGCCCGCGTGCACATGCGGGCCGGCTCCGGCGAGATCAAGCTGAACGACCAGGGCATCGAGGACTACTTCGGCGGCCACGAGGCCCTGAAGCTGGTGGTCAAGCAGCCGTTCACCGTCACGGAGACCGTGGACAAGTTCGACGTCCTCGCGGTGCTCAGCGGCGGCGGGGTGGCGGCCCAGGCCAGCGCCGTGCGCCATGGGATCGCCCGCGCTCTGTGCGTGTTCGACCTCGAGCTGCGCAAGAGGCTCAAGAAGGCGGGCCTGCTCACGCGCGACGCCCGCATCAAGGAGCGCAAGAAGTACGGCCAGAAGGGCGCCCGCCGCCGGTTCCAGTTCAGCAAGCGTTGATGCGTTTCGCGCCGCAAACCACTCACAAATACGAGCCCCCCCAGGGGGCCGGAAAGCCCCGGGCCGGAAGGCGCCGGGTCTGAGACTGTTCAAGGAGGTCTTTTGTCGACAAGCGTGACCATGAAGCAGCTCCTCGAGGCGGGCGTCCACTTCGGGCACCAGACCCGCCGCTGGAACCCCAAGATGAAGGAGTACATCTTCGGGGAGAGGAGCGGGATCTACATCGTGGACCTGCAGAAGACGCACCGCCTGCTGCAGGAGGCGTTGCAGTACGTCCAGGACCTGGCCGCCCAGGGCAAGAACATCCTGTTCGTGGGGACCAAGCGCCAAGCCCAGGAGGCGATCGCCCAGGAGGCCCAGCGCTGCGGGATGCCCTTCGTCAACGAGCGCTGGCTGGGCGGCCTGCTCACGAATTTCGTGACCGTCCGCAAGAGCCTCGACCGGATGAAGGAGCTCGAGATGGTCGCCAATGACCCGCGGCAGGAGCGGCTCACCAAGAAAGAGCTGGCCCGCCTGGAGAAGGAGCGGCTGAAGCTCGAGAAGAACCTGCTCGGCATCAAGGGCATGAAGACGGTGCCCGACGCCGTCTTCGTGATCGACACCCGCAAGGAGGCCATCGCCGTCCAGGAGGCCCGGAAGCTCAAGATCCCCGTGGTCGGGATCGTGGACACCAACTGCGACCCGGACGAGGTGGACTTCGTGATCCCGGGCAACGACGACGCTCTGCGGGCCATCCGGCTGTTCGCGGGCAGCGTAGCGGACTCGGTCATCGCGGGCCGCGGCCTGCGCGAGTCGCGCGCGGCCGAGAACGCGGCGGCGGCGGACAAGGCGTCCGCGCCGGCGGCCGAGGACGAAGTGGGACGGCGCCGGCCCAAGGCGCGGCCGGTCGCGCTCAAGCCCTGGGCCGGTGACCGGCTGTGCAA
>DAINRN010000254.1:0-2009 GCA_036741815.1 Acidobacteriota bacterium | reverse complement strand
ACGCGGGCGGGGCTGCCCGTGCCGCCGGGCTTCACGATCACGACCGAGGCCTGCCGGTTCTACCTCGAGCATGGGCGGGAGCCCGACCAGCTGACGGTGCAGGTCACCATGGCGCTGCGGCATCTGGAGGACGAGGTCGGGCGTCGTCGTCCCAAGGCTCGGCCGGTCGCCGTCCCCGCGCCCATGGCCTGATCGTTTCCCCGCCGTCGCCGCGCCGGCGCCGCCGGCGCGGCCACCCACGACGTAACGAGGAACAAGGATAGGGCAATGGATATTTCGGCGGAGATGGTGCGCAAGCTCCGGGAGGAGACCGGGGCCGGGATGATGGACTGCAAGTCGGCGCTGGTGGAGGCCAAGGGCGACGTCACCGGGGCCCGCGACCTGCTGCGCAAGAAGGGCCTGGCCGCGGCGGCGAAGCGCGCGAGCCGCACGGCGAGCCAGGGCCTCGTGCAGGCCTACATCCATCCCGGCGCGCAGATCGGCGTGATCGTCGAAGTGAACTGCGAGACGGACTTCGTGGCCAAGACGCCCGAGTTCCAGGCCCTGGTCAAGGACATCGCCATGCACGTGGCCGCCTCCTCCCCGCTCTACGTGTCCAAGGAGGACGTGCCCGCTCAGGTGCTGGACAAGGAGAAGGAGATCTACCGGGCCCAGGCCGCGGGCCAGGGCAAGCCCGAGAACGTCCTCGACAGGATCACCGAAGGCAAGCTCAAGGACTACTTCGCGAGCTACTGCCTGCTCGAGCAGCCCTTCATCCGTGACGGCAAGCTGACCGTGGGCCAGCTCGTCCAGGAGAAAGTCGCGGTCATCAAGGAGAACATCGTGGTGCGCCGGTTCGCCCGCTTCCGCGTGGGCGAGGAGAGCCGCACGGAGACCGAGAGCCAGACGAACCCCGTGCCCGTGGGGTAGGATCGGGGCACATGCCCGCCCCCAACGACCGCCCCGCCTTCGGCCGCGTCCTGCTGAAGCTCTCGGGCGAGGCTCTGCTCGGCGAGAAGAACTTCGGCATCGACCGGAACTTCGCAGACTACCTGGCCGAAGAGATCCGGGAGGTCCACGACCTGGGCGTGGAGGTGGGGATCGTCGTCGGCGGGGGGAACATCTTCCGCGGAGTGTCGGATACCGCCCGCGGGATGGACCGGGTCTCCGCCGACCAGATGGGCATGCTGGCCACCGTCATCAACGGCCTGGCCCTGCAGGATGCCCTGGAAAGGGCGGACGTCGTGACGCGCGTCCTCTCCGCCATCGAGATCCGTCAGGTGGCGGAGCCCTTCATCCGCCGGCGGGCCATCCGCCACCTGGAGAAGAAGCGCGTGGTGGTCTTCGCCGCGGGCACGGGCAACCCCTACTTCTCGACCGACACCGCCGCCGCCCTGCGCGCCATGGAGATCAAGGCGGAGATCATCCTGAAGGGCACCAAGGTGGACGGGATCTACGACAAGGACCCCGTCAAGAACCCAGACGCGCGACGCTTCGACTGCCTCACATACATGGACGTCCTGAAGAAGGGCCTCGCGGTCATGGACGACACCGCGGTAGCCCTGTGCAAGGACAACGCGCTGCCCATCATCGTGTACGACCTCAAGCAGAAGGGGAACCTGCGGCGGATCGTCGCGGGCGAGAAGGTCGGCACCATGGTGAAGGGGTAGCCCAGAGAGCCCGGAGGACTGCCATGGCCACCAAGGCCTCTCTCATCGCGGACGCGAAGCAGCGGATGCACACGTCGCTGGAGACCGTGCGGCGGGAGCTGTCAACGATGCGCACCGGACGCGCCTCGCTGGCCATGCTGGACGGGATCCGCGTGGATTACTACGACAACCCCACGCCCCTGAACCAGGTGGCCAGCCTCTCCACCCCGGACCCCACGCTCATCACCGTCCAGCCGTGGGACCCCAAGATCCTGCCCCTGATCGAGAAGGCCATCCGAACCTCCGACCTGGACCTGAACCCGCAGAACGACGGCAAGATCATCCGCATCCCCGTGCCTTCCCTCACGGAGGAGCGGCGGA
>DAINRN010000253.1:0-5850 GCA_036741815.1 Acidobacteriota bacterium | reverse complement strand
TCCGCGAGCCGCATCCCAGCCCCATCCGCCGCGGGCCGCTCCTCTACAACATCTGGGACAACCGCGCCGAGGGCCTGGCCACGGCCATGGAGGAGATGATGGCCGGCGCCGGCCTCTACGAGGGGAAGCCGCGGAGCCGCGAGCTCGTCTACGTGATGGTGGCCCAGCGCGCCGCGCGCGCCCTGGCCGGGCTCAAGATGCACGGCAACGAGCTCCGCCTCGAGGAGGCGGTGCGGTTCGCTTCCGAGAACACGCCCTACGGCTGGATGAAACCGGACGGTGAGCTCGTGTGGGGCGAGCAGGGGCTCTACCTCGAGCAGCCCGGCTACGGCTCGTCCTACCTTGGGGGGAAGGCGATGATCGAGTCGCTCCTGGGCGAGCGCGCGCGCCAGCTCGGGCCGCAATTCACCACGCAGGGCTTCATGGATGAGCTGAACGCCGCGGGGATGATCCCGGTCTCGATGATCCGCTGGGAGCTGACGGGTCAGCGCGAGCCCTAGCCCATCTCCTCCAGGGCTTGCACGCCTTGCTTCATCGACGTCCAGAAGACCACGATCGAGGCCGTGATCGCGGCCCCGAAGGCCAGGCCCATCGGCAGCCACAAGCGCGACGGGACGGGCGCGTGCCGGTAGTCGTACCAGAAGTAGACCGAGGACGGCCAGGCCACGAGGACGATCTCCAGCAGGCTGAAGAAGACCGCCGCCACCATGAAGGCGATGCCGCCGTACGAGCCCGCCACCTGGGTCATGCTCTCGGCGTTGAAGCGCGGATAGCGGGCGCCCATCCCCGCCGCCAGGCCGACCAGGGCGAAGCTCATGAAGAAGACCGCCGTCGCGGTCACCACCTGGAGGAACGGCGTGACGCCCAGGAAATGGTTGGAGACGATGGTCAGGCATTCGGCCAGGATCACCACGGGCACCAGGCCGGTCCAGAACTTCGACCAGAGGAAGGCCTTCATCGAGACGGGCGACGTGCGGACCACCCAGAACGCGCCGCCCTCGGCGGAGACGGCGGGGAAGATGAACCGCACGGCCACCGCCGACAGCACGAAGCCCGCCATGGCCAGGTTCACGAACGCGTAGAGGTTCTTGAGCGTGCGGCTCAGGTAGGGGATCCGCTCCAGGTCCAGAACCCGGAAGTTGTAGACGTAGACGAGGGTGAGCGCGACCAGCAGCAACAGCTGCGACCATTGCGTGGTGTCGCGCAGGAAGACCTTCATGTCCTTCACCAGCAGGCTGGCCGATTCCGTGCGCAGCGGGAGGCGGCGGGCCAGCCCCTCCAGGAAGCGCAGCCGCGTGAAGCGCGCCTTGCGCGCCTCCTGGGCCTTCGTCCAGCCCGTGAAATAGAAGCGGCCGAAGGCCATGCGCAAGAGCACGGCCGACGCCAGCGCGGTCGTCCACAGGGCAGAGGCGTGGAAGCCGTCGAACCCGCCCTGGAGGCCGGTGAAGAGCGTCTCCCCGGCCCAGAACGAGGGCAGGAGCGGCATGACCGGCGACTGGAGGGTCGCGAAGAAGGCCGTGACGTCCGGCAGGGTCTGCACGTTCAGCAGGCGCTCGGGACGGAGGAAGCGTAGGAGCAGGACGAGGGCGGTGGCGAACGCCAGGCCCATGATCATGAGGATGTCGCGCGCGCGGCGGGCGGGGAAGATGTTCACGAGCAGCAGCGTGACCGCGCACCCCAGGGCCACGGGGATGAGGACGAAGGGCACCAGGACGAAGGCGATGGTGGCGTAGTACCCGGACCCCGCGCAGCGCGCGACGCCCACGGCCAGGAGCGCGGGAACCAGGAAGGCCACGACCATCCACGAGGCCTGGCCCACGGTACGCGCGAAGCGCGAGTAGAAGAGCCGCCGGCCCGCGATCGGCGCCGCCATCAGCAGGCGCATGTCCTCGGACAGGAAGAACGTCGAGAGGGCCGTCACCACCCCGCTGAAGGCCAGGAAGGAGAGGAAGGTCAGGAACAGCCAGGAGAGTCCCAGGCGGATCAGGTAGTCACCCAGCTCCTCGTAGTCGAGGAGCTGCCAGGTGAGCCAGAAGACGATCGCGAAGATGGCCGCCGCCACCGCGATCCCGATCCCACCGAAGAGGACGGCGCGGGCCCGATCGCCGGGGTCGCGCCGGCGGGCGCGGTTGCGGGCCGCCCAGAACACCGGCCGCAGCAGGTAAGGGAACGGCTGCGCGGGCGTCGCCGCCGCCTCAGACGACATCTTCGATCTCCTGCAGCCCCGTCCCGCCCGTCAGCTTGAGGAAGACCGGCGTCAGCTCCTCGTCCGCGCCGCCAGCCAGGGCCCGCAGCTCGTCCACCGTGCCGCGCGCGATGATCCGGCCGCGCAGGATGATGCTGATGCGGTCACACATCTCCTGCGCCACCTCGAGCGTGTGCGTGCTCATGAGGATGGCCACGCCCTTCTTGCTCATCTCGCGGAACACCTGCTTGATGAGGCGGGCGCCGCGCGGGTCGAGCCCGACCATGGGCTCGTCCACGAGGACCGAGCGCGGCCGGTGCAGGAAGGCGGCGCACATGACCAGCCGCTGCTTCATGCCGTGGGAGAAGCTCTCGACCAGCTCGCCCTCCCAGCGGCCCAGCTCGAAGAGCCCGAGCATCTCGCCGATGCGGTCGTCGAGGCCCGCCCCGTCGATGCCGTAGAGCCCGGCGTGGAAGCGCAGGAACTCGCCCGCCGTCAGCTTCTCGTAGATGAAGGGCCGGTCGGGGATGAAGCCCAGGCTGCGCTTGGCCTCCACCGGGCTTGCCGCCAGGTCGTGGCCGTTGATCGTGATGCGGCCGGCGTCCGGCTTCAGCAGGCCCGCGATCATGCGGATGGCGGTGGTCTTGCCGGCCCCGTTGGGGCCGAGGAAGCCGTGGATCTCGCCCGGCGCGACGTCCAGCGAGACGCTGTCCACGGCCCGGAACGAGCCGTAGGACTTCACGAGGTCCTGGACCTGGATCACGCCGCTACCGCGCGGGCCGCGACCAGCACGTGGGGCCGCCTCCCTGGTGCCTCGGGAAGGCGAGCTCGATCGGCTGGGTGTCCCGCGCCGCGCGGCCGAGGAGCACGGGCGTCGTGCCCGGGCGCGCCTGTGCCTCCAGGATGGAGATGCGGATGCGGCCGATCATGGGCAGGATCGCCGCCTGCTTGTCCAGGCCGCCGCGGGCGAGCCGGACGTGGGTCGCGTCCGCCGGGAACTCGTTGAGCGTGGGGTCCACGGGCAGCGACAGCCCGCCGCCGGGCGGCCCCTCGAGGTACACCTCCGGCCACGCGTGGTAGTAGAACGCGCCGTGCAGGTACACCAGGCCCACCGCGATGCGGGAGGGGATGCCGAGCGCGCGGGCCATGGCCACGTAGAGGACCGTGTGCTCGTTGCAGTCGCCTACGCGGGTGCGCAGGACCTCGAGCGCGGAGGGGAGGCTCACCGTCGGCTTCTTCTCGATGAGCGCGTTGACGTGGCGGACCAGCCGTTCGGCGCGCGCCCGCGGGCCGACGGCGTCGGCGGCCGCGGTCTGCGCCTCGGCCAGGATCTCGGGCGCGTCGCTCTCGATGAACGGCTCGGGGGCCTGGTACCGCCCGGCCTCGGGTGGCGCCGGTGAGGTCGCGGATCTCGATGACGTCGCCAGCGAAGGTCTGTCCCGCTCCTTGCAGGTCCGCACCGGCAACCGCCAGGCCCTCGACGCGCAGGCGCAGGAGGTCCACCAGGCGGGGGTCGTCGATCCGTCCCGGCCCTCGCGGCTCCACCGCCGCCGCCTGCAGCATGTCCTTCTGCAGGTCCCCGGGCACCGCCAGGGCCAGGGCCCGCTCCCGCGTCTCCTTGACCACGATGAGCCCCAGGCCGCTCTCCTCGCGCACGACCTCGCCGACGTCGGTGACCCAGGACGTGGACGTGATGCCCGCGAACTCCATGCGCAGTCGGAACGCGGGGACGGGCCGGCCGGCGGCGCTGACGACCTCGCGCGCCTCCACGTGCACGGTCATGGTCGAGTTGCGCATGGTGGCGGGGTCGAAGACGGCGACGGTGAGGTGCGCGCCGGGCTTCAGCCCTTCCGCGGCCAGGCGCCGGGAGAGGTTGAGCGAGAGCGCGGGCGGCTCCTCGAGCTCGCGGGTCTCGGTGCGGGTGCCGGTCTTCGTCTTCGTCGTGAGCTCGAGCCGGCGCCCGCCGTTTCCGAGCGTGCCGCTGACCTCGACGGCGCCCGTGCCGGGATCGAGCGAGAACGAGAAGGACCGCAGGGCAAAGGCCTTGTCCACGCGGGCCAGCGTGCGGATGCGGGCCGCCGTCGAGGCCCCGAGCAGCGTCATCTGGATCTGGCCGTCCTCCTGAAGCTCGTAACCGTCGCCCGCGGGGACGGTCTGCGTGACCGCGTAGCCGATCTTCTCGCCGCGATAGTAGACCCCCTTCCACTGGGCCGAGGAGCCGTAGCGCGCGAGGTCTCCGGCCAGCGTCACGGAAGCGGCCTGCAGCGACCGGTGGAGGAGCGAGCCCATCTGGAGGGCCCACGCCACGAGGATGAGCAGCGAGAGCGGCCCCGATACGGCGCGCGGGATCGGGCGCAGGATCTTCACGGTCTGGTGCGCGGGCTGGCCGCCGCGGCCGGCGCTTCACCCACGGCGCTGCCGATGGTGACGACATCCACCAGGCCCTGACAGCCGTAGAGCGCGGGGAGCACGCGCTCCGGGGAATGGGCCCGTCGCAGCGCCGCCACCCGCTCGGTGCCGGCGCGGTAGGCGGGCAGGTACATCCGGCCCAGGAGCGGATGGCGGCCCCAGGCCCCCGAGAGCTTGTCGGCCCGCTCCGCAGACACCAGGTAGTCCCGCCTCAGCACCACCGCGACCTCGGGCTGGGCCAGGCCTTCCTTCCAGGTCAGGTACGAGGACTGGTTCTTGGCGTCGTCCTGAAGCAGCGCCAGCAGCAGGCCGATCTGGAGGTCCTCGTCCGGCAGATCGCCGACGTCGTTGACGCCGTGGGCGATCAGGACCCCGTTGTTGGCGATGCCTTCGGAGAGCGCGGCGGCTCGGCTGTTCATGGTGAGGACGGAGGCCTCGAATCCGATCTCGCCGCGCACGTACAGGTCCTGGAGGTAGGCGAAGCTGGTGACGTGGCCCGGAACGACCTCGTGGCTTACGAGCTGCTGGAACTCGGGGACCGAGATCTGCAGGGACGCGTTGATCTCGTAGGTGGCCTCGTATTGCGGGCTGCCATCGGCGTTGCGGGCGCGGCCCAGGTAGTTCATCGAGCCCGAGAACCACGCGTTCTCGATGGGCAGGAAGCGGATGTTGGCCCGCGGGACGCCGTGCAGCGACGCCGGCAGGAGGGGAAGCAGGTTCTTGACGGTGAGGGCTTCCAGCTCGGCGATGAAGGCAGCGGCCAGCGCGGGGATCGACTTGCGGGGCACGAGCCGCTGGGAGCGCCAGGCGTCCACCGCGGCCAGAAGCTCGGCATCGCCGGAGGCGGGATGCCCCGCCCGCTGCAGGAGGTCCGCCACGCGCCCGCGCTTGTAGGCGGGGTTCGACCGCTCCGGCGCGGCGCCGGTGGAGGCCTTGACGCAGCGCTCATACGGGACCGCCTCGCCCTCGCCAAGGATCTCCATGGCCAGGTCCCACATGGCCATGAAACAGACGGCCAGGCCGTCGAGGTAGCCGCCGCGCAGGCCGCCCAGGGTCCGCGCCTCGCCGGCCATCCCCTCGATGGCGCCCTTCACGTCCACCGCCTGCAGGTAGGCCCGGATGGCCGCGTGGTCCGGCCATCGATGGCGCTCCCACGACGCTTCGTCCTGGGGAATTGTGCGACGTGTGGCGTGATGCCCAACTCCCGGCAGCCGGCGATGAACGCTCTGTTATCGTAGGCCTTGTCCGCGCCCACG
>DAINRN010000252.1:4678-5852 GCA_036741815.1 Acidobacteriota bacterium | reverse complement strand
GACCTCACCAACCGCTGCAACATGATGTGCAACCCCTGCTTCATGGACGCCAACCAGGTCGGCTACGTCCACGAGCTGAGCATGGAGGAGATCGAGAAGATCCTGGACGACTCCATCTCCTTCAAGCCGCGCCGGCAGATGTCGGTGCAGTTCTCGGGCGGCGAGCCGACCCTGTCGCCGCACTTCCTGGCCGCGTGCCGGTACGCCAAGAAGGTCGGCTACAAGATGGTGCAGGCGGCCACCAACGGCCTGCGCTTCGCGCTGGAGCCGGACTTCGCGGCCCAGGCCAGGGAGGCCGGCTTCGACATGGCCTACCTGCAGTTCGACGGGGTGACCAACGAGGCCAACTCCCACCGCAAGATCTCGAACCTTTTCGACGTGAAGAAGATCGCCATCGAGAACATGTACGCCGCCGGGATCAAGATCACGCCGGTGGTCACGATCGTGAACGGCCTGAACAACGAGAGCGTCGGCCCCATCGTGGACTTCTGCATGGAGAACCACGGGAAGATCGGCGGGCCCGCTTTCCAGCCGGTGTCGTTCACCGGACGTGACGAGGAGATCAGCGACGAGGCCCGGCACCGCCAGCGCTACACGACCTCGCACCTGGCCCACGACCTGTCCCGCTACTACGGCGGCAAGATCGACCCTCTTCGGGACTGGTTCCCCCTCGGCTCGGGGGTGTCGTTCGCCGCACTGGCCGACCACATGAGCTCGGCGGACGCATCGTTCGGCCAGCTCAGCTGCGGCTGCCACCCCAACTGCGGGACCTCCGCGATGCTGGCGCGGAACCGCAGCACCGGAGCCTGGGCGCCCGTGACGGCCTTCTTCGACGTCGACCGGTTCATGAAGGACATCGACGTGATCGTGGACACGGGACGGGGTCGCGCGCTGTCGTTCGCGCAGATCGCCCTGTCCTTCGTCCGGAACTTCGACGAGCGGAAGGCGCCGCCCGGCCTCACCCTGGCGCGCATGATCGAGCTCTTCAAGAGCCGCGTCCTCGGCGGCAAGAAGGGGAGCAACGGCACCGACCCCGCGGGGGACTGGGGCCCGATCAAGAGCGGCACGGACGCCGCCAGCCGCGACGTGCTCGTGTTCCAGTTCGGGCCCGACGCGCGCGTGCTCCTGCGCCCCTCCGGCACCGAGCCCAAGAACAAGATCTACGTGGAGTGCG
>DAINRN010000252.1:1064-4668 GCA_036741815.1 Acidobacteriota bacterium | reverse complement strand
GAGTTCCTCTGGATCGGGAGCATGTGGTTCCAGGACCTGTGGACCTACGACTTCCGCCGCACCGAGATGTGCGTGATCCCGTACGGGACGCAGGAGGGCGAGATCTCCTTCTGTGCGTACAATACCGGCGTGGGCTGGCGGCAGATCGTCGAGAACATGCACATGGTGGCGACCACGAGCGAGTGGTTCAAGGAGAAGGGCCGGCACCAGATCTACGCCGGCAACCGGCCCATCCCGCTGCCGGACGCGCTCAAGCGGCGCCTGCCCGTGGTTTCGGTGGAAGGTGGCAACGGCGACGCCAATGGAAAGCCCGCGGCGCAAGCGGGCTGCGGGAGCGCCTGCGGCTGCCACTGAGACCCTGACCGAATAGGAAAGCCACGATCTCAACCCTCCTCGTCCTGGCCCTGCTGACGGCGGCCGCGCCGATCAGCTCGGCGAGCGAGGCATCGCCGGAGCCATCGGCCCCCGCGGCCGGCACGCGCCGCGTGATCGCGGGGCGCCCCGAGTACGACCGGTCCGGCTACTTCAAGTGGCACTTCGGCGAGGGGTACCGCAAGCTCTGGACGGCCCCCTTCGACGCCCCCGTCCTCGACCTGCGGACCTACGCCGGCGGGCTCACCCCGGTGCGGGAGGTGGGCTCGATGCAGAGCATCGGCCTGGCCCTGAAAGGGGCCGACGGCAAGGCCTACACGTTCCGCACGCTCGACAAGGACCCCACGAAGATCCTTCCTCCCGATTGGAGGGACTCGTTCCCGGCGACGATCTTCCAGGACCAGACGATCGCGAGCCATCCGGGCGCCGCCTTCATGATCCCGCCGATGGCGGAGGCCGCGGACGTTCCGCACTCCAATCCCTTGATGGTGTTCATGCCGGACGACCCGGCCCTGGGCCAGTTCCGGGAGACCTTCGGTGGCAAGCCGGGATCGATCGACGAGTTCCCGACGCCCGCGGCCGAGGGCCGCCCGGGCTTCCAGGGAGCCACCGAGATCCTCAACACCAAGCAGCTCTGGGAGCGGTGGAAGAAGGGGGAAGCGCGCGTGGATGCCCGGAGCCTCCTGCGGGCGCGCCTGTTCGACCTGTTCCTCGGGGACTGGGACCGCCACAACGGCCAGTGGCGGTGGATGAGCCTGCCCGGCCACGAGGGGCTGGTGGCGCTGCCCGAGGACCGCGACCAGGCCTTTTCGGACTATACCGGAGCGCTGATGGTCGTCGCGCGCTCGGCGGCGCCCAGGCTCTGCTCCTGGCGCGACGACTACGACAACCTCAAGGGCCTCATCATCCAGGGCCGTGAGGTGGACGACTGGATGCTCAACACGCTCGAGCGCGCCGCGTTCGTGGAGACGGCGCGCGACATCCAGGCGCGGCTGACCGACGCGGTGATCGAGGAAGGCGTGCGCCGCCTTCCCCCCGAGTGGTTCGCCATCGGGGGAGCGGACCTCGTCGGCGACCTCAAGCAAAGGCGTGACCTCCTGCCGCAGGCCGCGGTGGGGTTCTACGAGCGGCTCTCGAAGTGGGTGGACGTCCAGGGCACGGACGGCGACGACGTGGCGCGCCTGACCCGCGAGGCCGACGGCAGCGCCGTCCTCGAGGTGTCGCTGGCCGGGACGCAGGGTACAAACGCGGCGCCCTACTTCCGACGCCGGTTCCTGCCGAAGGAGACGAAAGAGGTCCGCGTGTACCTCTACGGCGGGGCCGACAGCTTCCAGGCCACGGGGCCGCGCGGCTGGATCACCTTCCGCGTCTCCGGGGGACCGGGCCCTGACCGCCTCGACGACTCGAAGAGCGGTGGAACGCGCTTCTACGACGCGCAGGAAGGCGAGGTCGTCGAGGGCTCCGGCACGGGCGTATCGACCCGGCCGTGGACGAGGGTCCCCTACAAGGCCGAGACGCCCTGGATGGAAAAGGTGGACTTCGGATCGCTGAGGCTCTACCAGCCGCTCCTGTGGTGGGAGCCGGATCCCGGGGTCGTGCTGTCGATGGGCGCCATCCGCTACGGCTACGGGTTTCGGAAGCAGCCCTACTCGTCGCTGCAGCGCGTCGCGGTGGAGTACAAGACCAAGCGCACGGCGTTCGGCGGCACCTACGAGGGCGACTTCCGCTGGGCGAGCCCCGGCTTCAGCACCCTCGTGGAGATATCGGCGGACGGTGCCAAGAACTACAACTTCTTCGGTATCGGCAACGATACGCCCTTCGTGAGCGACGACTTCAACGAGGCCCACCAGAAGGTGTACTCCGCCTTCCCCTCGCTCCTTGCCTACGAGAACCGGCGGCGCACGCTGGCCTTCGTCCTCGGCCCCGAGTTGAAGTACGGCCAGAACGCGGCGGAGGACGGCACGCAGATCGCGACCGAGCAGCCCTACGGCTTCGGGGACTTCGGACAGGTCGGCGCCAAGCTGCGGCTCCACGCCGACACCCGTGGCCGCAAGCTGGCGGGCCTGGGGCCGGCGGGCTTCGCCCCGGGCTCCACGCTCAGCGACACCCACCTCAAGGTGGATCTCGAAGGGCGCGTCTATGCCAAGGCCTGGGACGTCGAGGAGACCTTCGGGCTGGCCTGGGGCGAGCTCACGGGATACTGGCAGGTCGCATCGCGGATCACCCTGGCCGCCCGCGCCGGGGGCCAGAAGAACTGGGGCAAGTATCCCTGGCACGACGCGGCCTTCATCGGCGGCAGCGACAGCGTGCGGGGCTACGACCGCAACCGCTTCGCAGGCGACTCGTCCTTCTACAGCAACGCCCAGGTCATGGTGAGCGTCTTCAACATGAACCTGGTCCTGCCACTGCGTTTCGGCGTCCTGGGCCTGGCCGACACCGGGCGCGTCTGGGTGGCGGGGGAGACGTCCGACACCTGGCACTCCTCCGCTGGTGGAGGGATCTTCCTGCGCCTGCTCACGAGCGACCTCGCGGCCCACGCCCTGCTGGCGCAGGGCGACGAGGGCCTCAAGTTCTACGTGAACATCGGTTTCGGGATCTGATTCGCCCGCTCAGGGACGCTCGAGATCGATCCGCAGCGACGTAGCGGTGCCCGGGCGGAGATCGACATCCTGGGCCGCGGTGGTGAACCCGGGCCGGACGACCTCGATGCGGTGGCGTCCGGGCGGCAGCGGTATCCGTGCGAGGTCGCGCGCCACGCCTCGGAACTCGTCGTCGATCCAGACGGAGGCGTCGTCGGGCACGACGATGAGCTGCAGCTCCGCAGCGTCCGATCGCCCCGCATCGTTCGCATAGGCGGACGGTTCACCGCCGCCGTAATACGCCATGCCGGCGCCCGGGGCCGCGCCGTAGGAGTACGTTGGCGCGTAGCCGCCGTAATACGACGGGTATCCGCCGCCGTAATACGGGGTCCCGCCGCCGTAATAGAAGCTCAGGCCGAGCCCGAAGGGCCAACCGTACGGATAGTAGCCGCCGTAATACGGGTCGTAACCGTAGTACGGGTAATAGCCATGGTGGGGGTAGTACCCGTAGCCGTGCCCGTAGTGGTGGCCGGTTCCGTAGCCCGCGCGCGGATGCCGGCCTTGCGCGCCGGAGGGACGCCCATAGCCGACGCTGCCGCGGGGGACGGCATGGTTCGACACCGGGACGTTCCAGGGCGTCTGCGACGGCTACT
>DAINRN010000252.1:0-1054 GCA_036741815.1 Acidobacteriota bacterium | reverse complement strand
GGGGACGGCATGGCCGCCGCCGTAGTAGCCGCCGCGCGGTCCGCCGCCGACGTAGCGGGCTCCCGGGGAGGATCCGCGGGCGAAGTGCGCGCCGCCTGAGCGGGGGACCGCCCCACCGCCCGAGGCGCGACCTCCGCCCGAGCGGCCCTCCGCGGCGAGGCCTGCGGAGGCCGAGGCCGCGGTGAAGGCCACCAGAACGCCGACCGCCATCCGTCCTGTCATGGGTGCCCCCCTGCAGGATCCTCTCTCCTTCTGCCCCCGCGAGCAAGCCCGCCTCTGGTACGATTGGCCCCGGCAGCACTCCCAAGGAGGATGGTCATGACCACTTTCTCCCGCCTCGCTGGCGCGGTTTCCCTGGCCCTCGCCGCTTCGGCGGTCCCCGCCCACGCGCAGCTCGGGCCCGAGACGTACAAGGCGACGGCGACAGTGAAGACACCGGGCGGCGCCTCCGTGACCGCCCCCGTGGTCATCTCGATCAGCCGCTGGACCACGGACGATGAGCGCGACAAGGCGGTGATCGCCCTGAAGGCCGGGGGCACGCCGGCGGTCCAGAACCTGCTCGCCGCGATGCCGGATGCGGGCACGCTCCAGCTCGGCCGGCTCAATACCCCGATCCGCTTCGCGCGAACGCTACCGGTGGCCGGGGGCAAGGTCGTGACCCTGGTGACGGCGCAGCCCGTCTACTACGTCGGCGCGGGCGTGCCCGGCGCGACGAACCCGGCGGACAAGGTCGGATACTCGGTGGCGGTCGTCATCTTCCAGGTCGATGCGGAGGGCAACGGCGAGGCCGGGGACCTGGCGCCGGCGGCGAAGGTCAAGCTCGACGACAAGAGCGGCTTCGTGGTCGAGGACTACGGCGCGGAGGCGGTCCGCCTGACGGGCATCGTCAAGAGCACCGCCGCCAAGAAGTAGGGTGGATGCGATGACGCTCTACCGCTCGGGTGGCGTGGGTACCGCGCTGGCCGCCCTGCTCACCCTTTCGCTGGCCGGCGCCACGGTACTGATCGTCGGCGCGATGGGCATGCGCGAGGACATGGACGGCGCGTGGACGGTC
>DAINRN010000251.1:0-5857 GCA_036741815.1 Acidobacteriota bacterium | reverse complement strand
ATGGACATCCCGGTCAGCAAGGTGCGCAAGGTCCTGAAGATCGCCCAGGAGCCCATCTCGCTGGAGACGCCCATCGGGGAGGAGGAGGACTCGCATCTGGGGGACTTCATCGAGGATCGCAACGTGGTCTCCCCCGCCGAGGCCGTCATCAACATCAACCTGAAGGACCAGACGGAGGCCCTGCTCAAGACCCTGACCCCGCGCGAGGAGAAGGTCATCAAGATGCGCTTCGGCCTGGGCGACGGCAGCGAGCACACCCTGGAAGAGGTGGGCCAGAACTTCGCGGTCACCCGCGAGCGCATCCGCCAGATCGAGGCCAAGGCCCTGCGCAAGCTGCGCCACCCGTCCCGCTCGCGCAAGCTGAAGGCCTTCCTGGAGGGGAGCCGGATCTAGGCGCCGGCCTAGCCGTCGCAGCCGGTGGCGACGGCCAGCGCACGACAGACCGCGCGCATCTTCTCGGGTGCTAGCCGGCCTACGTAGCCTTCGAGCCGCGCGCGCTCCACGGTCTGGACGTGGTCGAGATTCACCGCCGATTCGTGCTTGAGGCCCTCGGAAACGCCGACCGCGACCTCGCCGGGAGCGCCGCGCATGGTCGAGGTGATCGGTGCGACCATGACGGTGTGGAGCAGACCGATCACCTCTTGCCGGCTCAGGATCAGAACCGGGCGTTGCTTGTCAGGCGCGCGGAAACGGTACCGCCAGATCTCGGCGCGATTCACCTCTCGGGCCACGAGCCCTCGCTCTCCCAACCGCTGAACTCATCCCCCAGGCCGGCCGAATCCTTGTAGGCCGACCGGTAGGCCTCCGCGATCCGCTTGCGCCGCGAACGGCGAAGGTACTCGGCTGCCGCTCGCCGCAAGACCGCGGAGCGGCCCGCCTCGCGCACCTCCGCGTCGGCGTCGAGCCTTTTCAGCAAGGTCTCGTCGAACATGACCTGTATTGGTTTCATGTGGGTATTTTACCATCATGCCATGCGGCGCGGGCGCGGCCACCGGCGGTCCTGCGTCAGCCCAGGCGTGTCGTTCCCAGGAGGCCCTGTGGATCGAAGCGGCGCTTCAGCTCGCGGCAGACCTCGCGCACCAGGGCCGGGGTGTAGCGGTCGTAGAAGGCCTGGTTGTGCGGGCCGATGCCGTGCTCCGCGCTGAAGCTGCCGTGGAAGCGGACGACGGCCAGGTCGTAGATCAGGGGCTGCAGCTCGGCCTTCAGCTCCGCGGTGGGCTTCGGGGCGTCTTCCTTCTTCCAGATCAGGTTCAGGTGGACGCCGCCGTCGCCCCAGTGGCCGTAGTCGCAGGGACGGATGAACGGATAGCCGGCGATCGCCTCGCGCGCGGCCAGGACGAACTCGGCCACCTTCGCGCGGGGAACGCTGATGTCGAAGGCCACCACCTCGCCCTCGTGGCGCAGGCTCTCGGAGACGTGGTGGCGCACGTCCCAGAGGTCGGCCGGCTTGCCCGGGAAGACGTCGCTGATGCCTCCTTCCGGATCGTCTTCGAGGAGGGCGCCCAGCGCGGATCCCAGCAGGTCGTCCAGGGCCAGACGATCCGCGGGCAGGGTGGTGGACAGCTCCACGAGCACCGTGTAGGGCGGCAGCGTGGCGCCGAACGGGTTGCGCAGGCGCGGCTGGTAGCGGAAGACGGGAGCCAGGGCGGCGGCGCTCATCACCTCGAAGGCGGTGAGGACGTCGGCCGCATCGCTCTCGAGGTGCGTGAGGAGGCGCAGGACGGCCGAGCCGTCGGCCGCCCCGACGAACGCGGTGGCGCGTTGCGCCGGCCGCGGGAACGCGCGCAGGACGGCGCGGGTCACCACGCCGAACACCCCCGAGGTCCCGATGAAAATCTGCCTCGCGTCGAGGCCGGTGTTGTTCTTGCGCAGCGGCGCCATGAGGTCGAGGACGGTGCCGTCCGCGAGGACGACCTCCAGGCCCAGGACGCTCTGGCGCATGTCGCCGTAGCGCAGGACGCGCGTGCCCGCGGCGTTGGTGGCGATCATCCCGCCCACCGTGGGGTCGGCGCCGAGGTCGATCGCGAACATCAGGCCCTTTTCCGCCAGCGCCACCTCGAGCTGGCTGAGCAGGACTCCGCCGCCTGCGACGACCGTGCGGTCCACGGCGTCGACCTCGAGCGTACGGGACATCCGCTCCAGGCTCAGCACGAGCATCTCGCCCGACGTGTCGGGCGTCGACCCACCGACGAGACCCGTGTTCGCGCCCTGCGGGATGACGCGGATCCGGTGCGCGGAGGCGAAGGCGAGCACCTTCGAGGTCTCCTCGGTGGTGCTCGGGCGGACCGCCGCCAGCGCCTTGCCGCGGCCGTACCGCCAGCCCTGCTCGTAGCGAGCCAGCTCATGGGCCTCGGCGACCACGGCGCCCTCGCCCAGCAGATCGCGCAACGACGCGAGGACCGTCTCGCGGTCGGAGCGGCTCACGGGCCCGCCTTCGCCGTCATCCTTCAAGGATAGCGGCTCGGCGCGGCCTCGCGCCTAACGCACCACCGGGAGGGTCGCGGAGCCGGCCGTGTTCGGGCACTGGGGATGGCCGAAGCCTCCCGCGCTGTTGCCGACACCTCCGGACGGGTTGGCCGTGATGTCGAAGACGATGTTGTCGGGGCGCGTGGCGTCGCCGCTGACGCCGCCCACGCCGGAGAGGTTGTCCAGCGCCAGCTCGTGCCGCACGCGCCACGCGATGTTGTGGTCGGCGCACGAGGTGTCGCCGCTGACCCCGACGGCGCCCACCGCCTTCTTGTCCGCGTTGTAGAGGCCCAGGCCGCCGCCGAAGACGTTGACGCCGCCGATGCGGGCCCCGACCATCGGGTCGTTCGGACCGCCGTAGGCCGAGGCGGGGCCCTTGTAGGCCGCCGCCGTGTCGACCGGGTTGCTGTGCTGCAGGCCGTAGAGGCTTGCGCCCGGCTGCACGGCCGAATAGAGGTTGGCAGTGGACAGAGCGAGTCCGTTCTGCTGGCCCGACCCGTTGCTGAACGAGCCCTTGTCCAGAGCGACGGCGTTGGCCGTGTTTGCCTTCTGCGCCGAGATCACGCGGCTGACGGGCCACTGGGACGACCGGCCCGTGCCCGAGAAGGCCACCGCGCAGACAACGCCGTCCCGGTTCACGACCGTGGCCCACATGTGGTTGTTGAGGCCGCTCGTCTCCGCGGAGACGGCGGCCGCGAGGGCGGCCTTGAGCTGCGCGTGGGTCGGCAGCCCCTGGCAGGGCGTCTGCGCCTGCGCCGTCGCCGTCATGAAGACCGCAGCGGCGGCCAGCGCCATCGTCGATGTGTCGCGTAGGGATGCCTTCATGATCGTCTCCTCCGGTGGCGCGCACCATACGCCCCTTCGGCGCCCCCGTGCAAGGTGGTCAGGCCGCAAGCCCGTAAACTGAAAGACGATGGAGCGCATGGCCGCTTCGCGCACCAGGCGCGAGCGCCGGAGCCCGACGCCGGCCGCCGCGCGCAAGCGCGAGGCGATCCGCTACGTGAAGGCGGCGCTGCAGGAGGGGCGATTCCTCCTCCACTATCAGCCGATCCTGACCACAGCCGGGGCCCGGATCGCGGGGGTGGAGGCCCTCCTGCGCTGGCGCCATCCGGACGCGGAGCACGGCGCGCTGGCGGACCTGATCCGGGCCGCGGAGCGCAGCCCCCTCATCGTCAAGCTCGAGAACCGGACGCTCCAGGAAGCCTGCCAGGCCGCCGCGGCCTGGCGTCGGACGGGCCTGGACCTGAGGGTCAACGTCAACGTTTCGGCCAGCGAGTTTCCCCGCGCCGACCTCGTCACCCGCTTGAGGAGCCGGCTGGCCACCGCCGGGCTCGAGGCCACGGCCGTCGCCCTGGAGATCACCGAGACGAGCCGCATCGACGACCTCGACGCGGTGGCGGAGCAGGTCCATCGGCTCACCGACCTGGGCGTCCTACTGTGGCTGGACGACTTCGGCACCGGGCATTCGTCGCTGGAATGGCTCCGGCACCTCCCGGTCCACGGGCTGAAGATCGCCGGCAGCTTCGTGGAGCGGCTCCCCGCTGACAACCGGTGCCGGGCCATCGTCGCCCGCGTCATCCAGATGGCCCACGACCTCGGGCTGCGCGTGGCCGCGGAGGGGGTGGAGACGGGCGGGCAGCGCGACCTGCTGGTCGAGCAGGGCTGCGACCTCCTCCAGGGGTTCCTCTTCTACGCACCGATGCCGGCCGAAGAGGTGCCGGCACGGCTGGCCGGCGCGCGCCTGCTCTGACCCGGCGCCGCGGCGGCGTGCCTCAGTCCACCCGCACCTCGAAGCTCAGTGCAACGTCGCAGCCGGCCGGGGGTGGCAACCGTGGAGTATGTACAAGACGTATATACTTGGTCGGGAGGCACCAATGACCGAGCGCGCGAAGCTCTTCAAGACGGGGGGAAGTCAGGCCGTCCGATTGCCGCGCAAGTACCGCTTCGAGGGCCAGCGCGAGGTCCTCATCCGACGGCAAGGACGCGCCGTCGTCCTGGAGATGGTCCCCCAGTCCTGGAGCCGGCGTTTCGTCGAGCTGGCAGGGTCAGCGCAAGACTTCCCGTACCCGCCGGATCCGCCCGCCGCCGAACAGGGACCGGATCTGGACTGAATGAAGTACCTTCTCGACACGAACGCCTGCGTGGATTACCTGTCCGGACGCTACCCGGCCGTGGTGGCCCGGATCCAGGGCTCACTTCCCACCGACCTCGGCCTCAGCGCGGTGGTGGTCGCGGGGTTGCGTTACGGAGCGGACCGCAGCGCCCGACCAAGGGCGAACCACGGACGAATCGACGTCCTGGTCGCGGAGATCCCGGTCCTGGACTTCGACCTGGACGCGGCCTTCGCGTACGGCCGGCTGCGATCACGCCTCGAGGCGTCGGGAACCCCGATCGGCCCCAACGACATGCTGATCGCCGCCCAGGCCCTCGCGCGCGGACTCACGGTGGTCACGGACAACGTCGGGGAGTTCCGGCGTGTGCGGGGCCTCAAGGTGGAGAACTGGCGTCGCTAGATGGCGAGCAAGGCGGAGCGAGAGCTGATCCAGGTCGCGGGCCGCGAGGTCGCGGTCAGCAACCCGGCCAAGGTCTACTTCCCCGAGGCCGGGATCACGAAGCTGGACGTCGTGAAGTACTACCTGTCCGTGGCCGAGGGCGCGCTGCGGGGCGCAGGCGGGCGGCCCAACGTCCTGGTCCGCTACGCGGACGGCATCCACGGGGAGTTCTTCTACCAGAAGCGCGCGCCGGCCGCTCGGCCGCCGTGGGTGGAGGTGGTGGCCCTGCGCTTCCCCTCGGGCCGCGAGGCCGAGGAGGTCGTGCCGCGCGACGCCGCCGCGCTGGCCTGGATGGCGAACCTCGGATGCCTCGAGCTGCACCCGCACCCGGTGCGGACGGAGGACCTCGACCATCCCGACGAGCTGCGGGTCGACCTGGATCCCGTGCCCGGCGTGGAGTGGCCGCAGATCGTGGCCGTCGCCAACGAGGTGCGGGCGGTCTTGTCCGACCTCGGCCTCGTGGGCTGGCCCAAGACCTCGGGCTCGCGCGGCATCCACGTCAACGTCCGGATCCATCAGCGGTGGTCGTTCGACCAGGTGCGGCGGGCCGCCCTCGCCCTGGCCCGCGAGGTGGAGCGGCGGGCGCCCGACCTGGCCACCAGCAAGTGGTGGAAGGAGGAGCGGCACGGCGTCTTCATCGACTACAACCAGAACGCCAAGGACCGCACGGTCTGCAGCGCCTACTCCGTTCGCCCGCGGCCCGACGCGCGCGTCTCGGCGCCCTTGACCTGGGAGGAGCTTCAAGCCTGCCAGCCGGCGGACTTCACCCTGCGCACGATGCCGGCCCGCCTCGCGAAGATCGGCGACCGCCACGCCGCCATCGACGAGCACCCGTGCTC
>DAINRN010000250.1:0-5861 GCA_036741815.1 Acidobacteriota bacterium | reverse complement strand
ACGTAGAGCTGGCCCAGGCTCTCCAAAACCTGCGCCCAGTCTTCCCGATCCTTCCGCAGAGACGGCATCCACACCGCCTGCTCCGTCGTCAGGCAGCTCCGGCCCATCCCCAGCAGCGTCGCCCCCGGTCCCACTTCCAGGAACAGCCGATGACCTTGCGCCTCCAGCGTCCGCATCGAAGCCGCAAAGCACACCGGCTCGCGCACGTGACGCCGCCAGTACCCCGGCCCGGCCATCAGCTCCCCGTCCGCTCCCTCTCCGGTCACGTTGGACACCAGCGGCACCCGCGGTGCGGCGTAGGTCACCTCTCCCGCCACCCGCTCGAACTCCTCCAGGATCGGATCCATCAGCGGCGAATGGAACGCATGCGACACCGTCAGGCGCTTCCACTGGACCCCTTCGCCTGCCAGCCCCTCCAGGACCGCCCCCACCGCCTCCCGCCGGCCCGAGATCACCACGCTCAGCGGCTCGTTCACCGCCGCGATCGCCACGTCCCCATTGCGCCCCGCCAGCGCCGCCGCCACCCGCGACTCATCCGTGAACACCGCCGCCATCTCCCCGTCCCGCGGCAGCGACTGCATCAAACGTCCCCGGGCCGCGATCAGCTTCAGCCCGTCCTCCAGGCTGAACACCCCCGCCACGCACGCCGCCACGTACTCCCCTACGCTGTGCCCCATCACCGCCGACGGCGCGATCCCCCAGCTTCGCCACAGCTCCGAAAGGGCGTACTCCAGAGCGAACAGCGCCGGCTGCGTGTAGCCCGTCTCGTCCAGCGGTGACGACTCCCCCTCCCCCGGGTACAAAACCGACAGCAGCGGCCGCTCCAGATGCGGCCGCAGCAGCTCGTCGCACCGCTCCAGCGCTTCCCGGAACACCGGTGCCGTCTCGTAAAGACCACGCCCCATCCCCACGTACTGCGACCCCTGACCCGTGAACAGGAACGCCACCTCCGGACGGTCTCGACCCAGGAACTCCCCGCGAATCACCGCCGCGTTGGCCTCCCCCGCGACGAAGGCGGTCAGTGATCCGGCCGCCTCGGCCGCGGACCCGGCCACGAGCGCGAGCCGGTGGGCGAACTGCCCTCGGCCGGTGTGGTTGGAGAAGGCCAGGTCGGCCAGCGACGCGGACGGCTCGGCGGTCAGGGACTCCGCAAAGCGCCCGGCCAGCGCCCGTAGCGCGCCCTCCGTCTTGGCGCTCAGGGCGAGGATGTGCCGGGGTCTCTCGCGCTGGGCGACCACCGCGGCCTGTTCCTCGGGCGCCTCCCCGATGACCAGGTGTGCATTGGTCCCCGCAAACCCGAACGAGCTGATGCCGGCGATCCGCCGACCGTTCCCCCGAGGCCACGACACGACAGACGTCGGGATCACGGCCGGGATCTCCTGCAACGAAATGTGAGGGTTCAGCTCCTTATAATGAAGATGCGGCGGGATCTCCCCGTGCTGCAGGGACAGCACCACCTTGATCAGGCCCGCCACCCCCGCCGCCGCCTCCAGGTGCCCGATATTCGTCTTCACCGACCCAACGACGACCGGCCGGTCTGAAGAGCGCCCCTCCCTCAGCACGGACCCCAACGCCTTCATCTCGATGGGATCGCCCAGTGAGGTCCCCGTCCCGTGGGCCTCCACGTAGCCCACCTCGGAGGGCAACACGCCCGCCGCGGCCAGCGCCTCGCGGATGAGCGCCTCCTGCGCCGGGCCGTTGGGCACGGTCAACCCTGCGCTTCGGCCGTCTTGGTTCACCGCCGTGCCATGGATGAGCGCGAGGATCGGGTCGCCGTCGGCGAGGGCATCATGGAGCCGCTTGAGGATCACGACGCCGCAGCCCTCGCCGCGCACGTAGCCGTCGGCCGCGGCGTCGAAGGTCTTGCACCTCCCGTCGGTCGCCAGCATGCGCGCACGGCAGAAGTTGATGGTGACCTCCGGCGTCAGAATCAGGTTGACGCCCGCGGTGAGGGCCGTGCGGCACTCTCCGCTGCGCAGGCTCTGGCAGGCCAGGTGGACGGCCACCAGCGACGACGAGCAGGCGGTGTCCACCGCCAGGCAGGGCCCTTGCAGCCCGAAAACGTAGGACAACCGCCCGGCGGCGGCGCTCCCCGAGTTTCCGCTACCGTAATAGGCGTTGACCTGAGCCGGCTCCAGAGTCTTGAACTGGAGGAAGGCGTATTCGCTGGGGCCGATCCCCACGAACACACCGGTGCGGCTGCCCATGAGCTTCTCGGGCGTCTGCCCGGCCCGTTCCAGGGCCTCCCAGCTCACCTCCAATAACAGCCGTTGCTGGGGGTCCATGCTCACCGCTTCCCGTGGTGAGATCCCGAAGAAGGAGGAGTCGAACTGGTCGACGTTCTCGACGAACCCGCCATGCCGGGTGTACATCTTGCCCGGTGCGTCAGGATCAGCGTCGTAGTAGGCCTCGATGTCCCAGCGGTCGGGCGGCACCTCCCGGATGGTGTCCACGCCACGCCGCAACAGGTTCCAGAACGCTTCCGGCGTGTCCGCCTGGCCAGGGAAGCGGCAGGCGTAACCGATGATCGCGATGGGCTCGGCCGGTCCGGCCAGGGTCGGGGGCGAGACCGCAAGAGCCGCCGCCGGCTCACTCTCGGCACGACCGGCGGCGAGCGCTGGAACATGCTCGAGGAGGTAATCGGTCAGGGCTCCTATCGTCGGGAAATCGAAAGCCAGGGTGGCGGGCAGAGTCTCTCCCACCCCGCGCTGGAGGCGGTTGCGCAACTCGATGGCCATGAGCGAGTCCATGCCCAGATCCCGCAAACCTTGTTGCGGGTCGGGCGCGGAGTTGGGGGGAAACCCCAGCGCACCCAGCACCTGATCCCGCACGTGGGCCAGCACCAGGCCACGCCACCGGGCCACCGGCGCCTGCTCGATCTGGGTGATCAGCTCCGGCCGCGCCAACGGCGCCCGCGCCGCCTTCTCCCGGACCCGCCCCTGCGCCAGCTCGGCCAGGAAGGAGGGCTCGCCTCCCGGCGGGAACGCGGAGAGAAACTTCGCGATGTCCAACGGCAACACCCCCACCTGCGGGGAGGGCTGCGCCAGCAGCCGCTCGAACGCGGCCATGCCCTCGGCCGGGGCGAGGACGTGGAGGCCTTGCCGCATGAAGCGGGCCTGGTCCCGGGCCTCGAGCGACGCCGCCATCCCCACCTCGGCCCACGGGCCCCAGTCGATGCTCAGGGCCGGAAGACCCTCGCCCCGCCGGTAGTGGGCGAGGGCGTCGAGGAACGTGTTGGCCGCGGCGTAGTTCCCCTGGCCGGGCGAGCCGAGCAGGGACGCCGCCGAGGAGAACAGGACGAAGAAGTCGAGGGACATTCCTCGCGTGGCCCGGTGCAGGTTCCAGGCCCCCGAGGCCTTCGGCGCCAACACTCGCTCGAAGCGTTCCCAGGTCTGTTGCGCAAGGACGCCATCGTCCAGGACGCCCGCGGCGTGGACAACGCCCCGCAACGGGCGCTCGTCCTGCGCAGCCTCGGCCACGAGCCGGGCAACGAACGCCTCGTCGGAGACGTCGCCCTGCGCGATCACGATCTCCGCGCCGGTCTTTTCCAGCTCCGCCAGGATGTCTCGCGCGCGGTCGGTGGGCCCTCGGCGTCCCACGAGCACCAGGCGGCGCGCCCCGCGTTCGACCATCCATCCCGCCATCAGCAGGCCGAGGCCCCCCAACCCGCCGGTGATGAGGTAAGTGGCGTCGGCGCGAACGCCGGGTGCCCCGGCTTCCTGCGTGAGCACGAGCTTGCCGATGTGCTTCGCCTGGGCCATGAAACGGAAGGCGCTCGAGGCCTGCGTCATCGGGAACGCCCGCACCGGCAGGAGCTCCAAGGCCCCCGAGTCGAACGCCTCTGCCAGCCAGACGAGCATCGACCGCAGCTCCGCCGGGTCGGCTTCGCCGAGGTAGATCGGGAAGTAGGAGACATCGGGCCGCGCCGCCGACATCCGCTCCACGGTCCAGATTCCCGCCTTGCCGATCTCGAGGAACCGCCCGCCGCTGCGCAGCAGGCCCAGGCTCTTCGGGATGGCCTCGCCCGTGAGAGAGTTCAGCACGAGGTCGATCCCCTCGCCCGCCGTCCGCTCCATCACCTCCTCGGCGAAGGTCACCGAGCGGGAGTCCATCACGTGGACCACTCCCAACGACCGCAGGTAGTCGCGCTTCTCGTCGCTGCCGGCCGTGGCGAACACCTCCGCTCCCGCCCGCTGCGCCAGCTGCACCGCCGCCAGCCCCACGCCCCCCGCCGCCGCGTGGATCAGGACTCGCTCCCCCGCCTTCATCCTCCCCAGCCGGGTGAGCGCGTACCCCGCCGTCATGTACGCCACCGGGGCTGCCGCCGCTTCCGCAAAGCTCAAGGTCCGGGGCTTCGGCACGACCAGAGCGGCGGCCGTCGTCACGTAGGACCGGAAGGTCCCGGCCGCCATGGCCATGACGTCCTGGCCCACCTCCACGCCCGCAACACCCTCCCCGACCGCCACCACGGTACCCGCGCACTCGCTGCCCATCGGACCCGCCGGCCCCTCATACACGCCCATCGCGTTGAGCACGTCCCGGAAGTTCAGGCCCGCGGCCGCGACACGGATCTCCACCTCCCCCGGCCCCGGGCTTCGGCGGGTGGACGGCCGGAGCCGGAGCTCGTCGAGAATCCCTCGGGTGGCGATCTCCAGCTCCACCGGCTGACCCTCGGTTGCCACAGCCGTGGGCCGGCGCACCAGACGCGCCACGTGGCGGCGCCTTTGCCGATACGCCACCTGGTCCTCGTCCAGCCCCGCCTCGATCTCCGTCCCCAGGGCCCCGGCGTCGTCGTCTCCTCGCTCCCAATCGAGGTCCACGCTGGAGCAGCGCAGCTCCGGATGCTCCGCCGCGATCGTCCGGGCCAGGCCCCAGGTCGGGGCCTGGGCCAGGCCGGCCACACCCGGCGTTCCTCCCACCGGCTGCAGACCCCGGCTGACCACCCACAGCCGCGGAGGGTCGCGGAGCTCGGCGAGCCCCTGCGCCAGGTGCAGCAGGCTTCCCCAGCCCGACGCCATCCTCCCCAGCGGCGCCGTGCTCGGCCCGTCCGCTCCCCCCAGACCCCAGAGATGGACCACGGCCGTCAGTCGACCCGCCGTCGATGCCTCGCGCAGGAGGCGCCGGAAGTCCTCGAGGCGAGCAGGGTCGAGGTAGATCGTCCCGTCGCTTCCCGTCGCGTACGCTTCCCCGGGCCGCGCGACGACGACCCCCTCGCCCCGCCCGGCCCATCGCTGCACCAGGGCCTCGCAGACGCCCTCCCCATCGGCAAGCACGAGCCATCGGCCACCCTGTACCCGGCTCGGGACCTCAGCCTCGGCCAGGGGCTGGGCGCGCCACGCAACCTCGTAGAACCACTCGCCCACCGAGGGCTGAACCGCTCGCCGCAGCGCCTCGGGCGTCGCTCGGGTCAGCCCCAGCCCCTCGAGCCGCGCCACGGCCTGCCCGGCCTCGTCCAGCACCCAGACGTCCGCGACCTGGGTCTCCCCCGAGGCGGAAGTCTCGGGGCGGATACGGATGTGGCTCCACACCTGGGATTCCGCGCGGCCGTGCAGCGCCACCCGCTCGAAGCTCAAGGGAAGATACACGGCCGTCGGCGCGTCACCGCGCTTCACCGCGCCGCCCAGGGTCTGGAGGCACGCGTCGAGCAACGCGGGGTGGAGCCGGTAACCGTTCGTTTCCTGTGCCGCCGCCTCGGGCAGCCGGACCTGTCCCAGGGCTTCGCCATCACCTGCCCACAGCCCCACCAGCCCACGGAAGCTCGGCCCGAAGTCGATCCCCGCCCGCCGCAGTCCCTCGTAGTGCGACTCCACCTCGACCTCGCTCGTGCAGCGCGCGCGAATCGCCTGGAGCGCCTCGGGCAC
>DAINRN010000249.1:4052-5864 GCA_036741815.1 Acidobacteriota bacterium | reverse complement strand
GCACGTCCTCCTCACCGGTGCCACCGGCTTCCTCGGCAAGGAGATCCTGGTCCAGGCCGCGGCGGACCGGCGCATCGAGCAGGTGGTGGCCGTGGTGCGCCCGGAGACCGTCCGTGACCCGAAGACGAAAGAGGTCGTGAAGGTCCTGTCGCCGGAGCAGCGGGGCGCGCTCCTCCTGAAACGGCTCCACATCACCGGCGCGCGCGCCAGGAAGTTCCGGTTCCTGGCCGGCGACATCGAGAAGCCCGACCTGGGGATCGCGGCCGGCGAGGTGTTCCGGCTGGAGGAGAGCCTGAGCCACGTCATCCACTGCGCGGCCAGCGTCTCCTTCGACGATCCCTACGAGACGTCCTACCGCGCCAACGTCCTGGGCAGCCGCAACGCGCTCGCCTTCTCGCGGCGCATGCAGGCCGCGCCGGGATCCCGCTTCGTCAACCACATCGCGATCGAGACCTCGTACATCCACGGGCGCAAGAAGAGCTCGATCGCGCAGGAAGGGCGCCTCAGCTTCCCGCGGCACTTCTACAACAACTTCTACGAGCTGACGAAGGCCATGGCCTCCATGGAGACCGACCGGGCCATGATCGACGACGGGGTGCGCGTGGCCCAGCTCCTGCCCTCGATCGTGATCGGTCACTCGCGCACGGGCAACAACCGCGGCGACACCAAGGTCGTGAACGCGCCCATCAATGCCTTCGGCCGGTCCAAGGAGGCGGTGGAGGCGGCCGGCGCGGATCCGATCGCGCGGTGGAAGGCCCGCTTCATCTCCCTGGCCGCGGCCAGCTTCCCGGGCGACCGCTCGGCCGAGCTGAACCTGGTGCCCGTGGACCGCGTGGCCCTTGGCATCCTGGCCGCGCTGCACGTGCCCGAGGCCATCGGCGCTCGCATCCACCTCGCCACCGACAACCGCATCCGCTCCGAGGACATGGTCCGCATCACGCGCGAGGAGCTGGGTGTGAACGTGCGCCTGGCCGATCCCACCCTCTACCGCAACGTGACGCTGCCCGTCGTGAAGACCGCGCTCAACATCATGGGCCAGCCGAAACTGGCGGGCGCGCTCGAGAAGCTGGGCACCATCTTCGGCGGCTATGGCGAGTGGGGCCAGCCCATCCACGACGTGGGCAACGACGTGCGCATCCTGGGCCTGCCGCTGCGCCGCCCGCAGACCGACCACGCGTTCCGGATGGTCTGCCGGCACAACCGCTACGTCCAGCAGTACGGGCGCGTGCGTGACGCCGACGAGGTCGCGCGGCGGGAACGGGTGTGGGAGCGGGCGATGGACGCCATCGAGCACGAGAGCGGTCGCGAGGCCGCCTCGATCGGGGCCGGCGAGTTCCGGGAGCGGCTCGCCGGCGAGATCGACCTCGCCACCTTCCGGTCGCGCTGAAGGGCGCGTGGCTGCCCTCGCCTCCCTGCTCGTGTTTGTGGGCGTTTCATCCCTGGCGGCCACGTCGCTCGCTTTCCTGCGAGGTTCGCTGACCACCGACGCGGCCGCTCTCTCCGTCCTTTTCGGTTCCGTCGTTGCCGTCCATTCCTGGCGCGTGTGCCGTCGGGCCGCCTTGCCTCCGTTCCCCTCAATGCAAGGTCTCGACGTTCTGGCCATGATCGCTTTCGCCCTCGTCTCCCTCCGCCACTTCCTCTGGCTCTACTTCGAGCGGGACGGGACCATCCGCACATTGAACCCCAACAACTACGGCGATCTGCCCCTTCACCTGACCTACATCGCGCACTTCGTGAAAGGCGGCCGCTTCTGGCCCGAGAACCCGATCTTCACGGGCGAGACGCTCCACTATCCCTTCGGCATCGACCTCT
>DAINRN010000249.1:302-4042 GCA_036741815.1 Acidobacteriota bacterium | reverse complement strand
AGGCTGGGCCTGCCCGTTGGCTTCCTGCTACCGGCGATGGGGGTCGCGGGCGCGGCGGCGCTGGCCCTGGCCCTCTTCGCCTGGGGCCGGGGCTTCGGGGTCGCGGCCTTCCTCTTCTCGGGCGGCCTCGCCGGCTTCCAGCTCCTCAGGACCGGCGTACTCGAGGACTACCAGTCCGACCTCGCCTGGAAGAACCTGTTCCTGACCCTCTTCGTCCCGCAGCGCGGCTTCCTCTACGCGCTCCCCGCGGGCCTCCTCCTGCTCTGGAGCTGGAGGCGCCGCCTCCTGAGGAGAGAGGGCGGTCTGCCCTCGGTCGTCGAAGGCCTGCTCTGGGGCGCGATGCCGCTCTTCCACATCCACTCGTTCCTCTTCCTTTCCCTCATCCTCGCGGTCTGGGCGGTGGCCCAACGGACCGTGAAGGCCGCGCTGCCGACGTTCCTCTGGGCCGTCGGGCCCGCGACCTGGTGCGTCGCGCATTTGACGAGCCCGGAGAGGACGGCCTCGTTCGTCTGGCTCAAGCCCGGCTGGCTCATGGGGAACCAGAACCCGGCCGTCTTCCTGGCCGTCAACTTCGGCTTCTTCCTCGCCCTCGCCGCCTGGGCCACGGCCGCCGCCGTGGCGCGGAAGGGCCGCGAGCACCTGCTGTTGCTCATGCCTGCGCTCGCGGGGTTTGCGGCCCTCTTCTTCGTGATGCTGGCGCCCGCGGAGTGGGACAACACCAAGCTGATGGTCTGGTGCTACCTGCTGATGCTGCCGGCGCTTACGGAGGTCGTCCTCGACCGCCTTCGTCTCCCGCTGAGGGCGGTCGCCTGGACGGTGCTGTTCTTCTCCGGCGCCGTGTGCGTGGCCAGCAGCCTGCGCGGCGGGGGATTCGAGGTCGTCCGGGTCGATGAGCGCGACGAGGTCTGCCGAGCGGTGGCCGGCCTTGCCGCGGACGATCGCGTGGCCACTGTCCAGACCTTCAACCACCCCGTGGCGCTGTGCGGTCAGTCGCTGGTGGCCGGATACGGCGGGCATCTCTGGAGCCACGGGATCCAGTACCGCCCCGTCGAGGAGCGGCTGCGGGGACTGATGATGGGCGAGCCCGACTGGGTGGAGAGGGCGAGGGAGCTCGGCGCCCTGTATCTGTTCTGGGGCCGGCGGGAGGAGGGCGAGTTTCCGGGGTCGCGGCGACCCTGGGAGCAGGCGGCGCCCATCACCTCCGTCACCCGGGGCGCGTGGGGCAGCCTCTACGATCTCCGCGCGGTTCGTTGAAGGCGTCCGGGTCTTTACCTATGCTTGTCGGATAGAGAAGGAGCAACGCGTGTACGACGAGAACAGCATCCTCGGCCGGATCCGGGCGCGAGGTGAGGAGGTCTTGAGCCAGGTCTCGGGCGAGCTCATGAAGAACCCGCAGTTCGTGTCGGCCATGCAGGCCGCGGTGTGGGGGAAGGAGAAGCTCGACGAGGCCGTGGCGCAGGCGCTGAAGGCCATGAACGTGCCCACGCGCACGGAGTTCAAGCGCGCCCTCGACCGGATCGAGGCCCTGGAGCAGCAGGTGGCCGTCCGCAACCGCAAGCGGGCGGGCCGGGCCAGGAACGCGGCCAAGGTGGCGGCCGCCACGCGGCGCGCCGCGCGCCGGCGCGCCCGGAAGTCCCGCACGGCGTGAAGTCCCGCCGGACCGCCGTCACCGGCACCTCGTCGTTCCTCGGCTCCAGCCTGCTGCGCCGCCTCGCGGAGAGGCTGGGGCCCGACCGCGTGGTGGCGGTTGACGTCACCGCCCCTCCCGCGCGGCTGGGCGTGCGCCGCCGCGACGTGGATCTCGCGCAACCCGGCGCGGACCAGCGGCTGCTCGAGGTCTTCCGGGAGGAGGACGTGGGCGCGGTCTTCCACGCGGCGTTCTTCACGAGCCCGCGGCGCGACGCCGGCTACGCCCACGAGCTGGAGTCGATCGGCACGTTGAGCCTTTTCGCGGCCGCCGCGGCGGCCGGCGTGGAGCACGTGGTCCTGCGGTCCTTCACCGCGCTCTACGGGGCCAGCGGGCAGAACCCGGCCTTCCTGACCGAGGACCGTCCGCTCCAGCCCGATCCCTCGCTGGCCTGGGCGCGCGACAAGCTCGAGGCCGAGCAGCACGCCGCCTCCTTCGCGCGGCGCTACCCGGACATGAAGGTGACGGTCCTCCGGTTCGCCCCCCTCCTCGGTCCGCGGGTGCGGACGTTCTACACGGAGATCTTCGACCGGCGCGTGGTGCCGGTGTTGATGGGCTACGACCCGCTCCTCCAGCTCCTGCATCCCGACGACGCCGTGGCCGCGTCGGAGGCGGCCCTCGACAAGGCGCCGCGCGGGCCGATCAACGTGGTGCCCAAGGCGCCGATACCGCTGCTGACCGCCGTCCACCTGGCGGAGAAGATCCCCGCGCCCGTCCCGCACTCCGTGGCCTACGTGGTGGGAGACCTGCTGTGGGCCGCGGGGCTCGTGGGCGCGCCCGGGACCTTCGCCCACTACGCCCGCTTCGGGTTCGTGGCGGACGGCGAGCGCGCGCAGCGCGAGCTCGGCTTCGCCCCGCGCCATTCCAGCCGCGACGCCGTGCTCGCCTACCTGTCGTATCGCCGGCTGCGCACGGCGGCCTCGCGCACGGAAGCCCCCGCGTGACCTTGGAGACGCTGGCGCGGCTCTGGAGTGGCTTCTACTTCGCGTGGCATTCGGAGGAGGTCGACGAGTTCGGCTACGACCCCAGGTTCACCGAGACGGTCCTGCCCTTCTTCGAGCTTCTTTACACGGTGTGGTGGCGCGTGGAGGCGAGCGGGATCGAGAACGTCCCGAGGAAGGGGCCCGCGCTCGTCGTGGCCAACCACTCTGGCGTCCTGCCCTGGGACGGCATCATGATCAACCTCGCCGTCCGGCACGAGCATCCCGGCCGCCGCTCCTGCCGCATGCTCGCCCTCGACATGTTCGCGCTCCTGCCGTTCCTGGCCCCGTTGCTCGCCCAGTGCGGAGCCGTCCGCGCCAACCCCGAGAACGCGGAGCGGCTGCTGCGCAAGGGCGAGCTGGTCGGCGTTTTCCCCGAGGGCGTGAAGGGCGTGGGCAAGCGGTTCAAGGACCGCTACAAGCTCGCCCGCTTCGGCCGGGGCGGCTTCATCCGCATCGCGCTGCGGACCGGAGCACCCATCGTCCCCTGCGCGGTGGTGGGCGCGGAGGAGATCCATCCCGCCCTGGCGCGCATGGACTGGGTGGGGAAGCCGCTGGGCCTGCCCTACGTGCCCATCACCCCGACCTTCCCGCTCCTGGGCCCGCTCGGCTTCCTGCCCCTGCCGAGCAAGTGGTCGATCGAGATGGGCGAGCCGATCGCGATGGACGCGTATGGTCCCGACGCCGCCGAGGACCCGATGCTCGTCAACCGGCTGTCGGAGCAGGTCCGCGGGACCATCCAGGGCATGGTCGACGCGCGTCTCGCCAGCCGCCGGTCGGTCTGGCTCGGATGAGGGGGGTCAAAATGATGAACGAGAAGGTCAACCTGGCAGCGAAGCTTGCGCAGTTCGCGGATCACTGGAAGCCGAGGACCGTGGCGCGTTTCAACGACTGCGACGTCATGGTGGTGAAGGTGCAGGGTGAGTTCATCTGGCACAAGCACGACGAGACGGACGACTTCTTCCTCGTCCTGGAAGGCCAGCTCGATATACGCCTTCGCGATCGGACGGTGTCTCTGGGACCGGGCGAGCTCTTCGTGGTGCCGCGGGGCGTCGAGCACCAGCCCTACGCCG
>DAINRN010000249.1:0-292 GCA_036741815.1 Acidobacteriota bacterium | reverse complement strand
CCGAGAGAGAAGTGAAGCTGTTGCTGATCGAGCCGACAGGGACTCCGAACACGGGCGATCCCCGGACCGCTGCTCCGCGCCAGGAGCTCTAGAGGCCGCGGTGTTCCGCGGAGGAGATGCCATGCGCAATCGATGGCCGGACATCACGGCCCTGGCGATCATGGGCAGTCTCGGCGTGTCGGCGCCGCTGCCGGCCGGAGACGCAAAGCCCCGGACCGCCAAGGTCACGGTCCTCTCGACGATGCTGGCCGACACGACGGGCATCGGGGCGTGGGGATTCGCGGCGCTGGTC
>DAINRN010000248.1:0-5866 GCA_036741815.1 Acidobacteriota bacterium | reverse complement strand
CGCTGCCGCCGCGTCCCCGCGTGCTGCTCGTCGGGCTGGGAGGCGGTACCCAGGTCCACGTGCTCCGACAGCTGGCACGGCCGCGCGCGGTGACGGCCATCGAGCGCGACCGCCTCATCGTGCGCGTGGCCCGCGAATGGTTCGGCCTGCGCGCGGTCCGGACGCTGCAGGTGATCTGCGGCGAGGCGCAGGTCGTCGTCCCGCGGCTCATCGCCTCCCGACGGATCTTCGACCTCGTCGTCGAGGACGCCGCCTACGCCGACGTCGATGGCCGTTCCGCCGCCCTCCCGCGCGGCCTGTTCCGGCTCGTCTCTCCCGGCGGCGCGCTGGTCGTCAATCGACACTTCCGCCGCCCGGCGCGGCTCCTTGCCGCGGAGATGGCCCGCTTCTTCCGAGAGGTGTCCGTGCGGCGCATTCGCAGGGACGGCGAGAACCTCGTGGTGCGCGGCGTCGGCCGGGTGATCACTTCGCGTGGCCCGGGCAGTTCGGGTGACGCTTGAAGGCCGCCTGCAGGTTCGGCATGCGACGGACGAGGGGCTGTTGCAGCAGGTGCGCCACCAGGTTCGGCGGCGTGGCCGGCCAGCGCGCGAGGTTCTCCAGAAGCAGGGTCGAGCTGAGCGTCCGGGCGCACAGGAGCGCGGCGGACTTCCCGTCCAGCGACAGGCCGGACAAGGTGGCCAGCACCCGTCCCTCGGTGGTCAGGATCAGCTCCACCCGCTCCTCCGGCGAGGCGGTCGCGAAGCGCGTGCGCAGCACCTCCCGCGCGGTGGTTCGATGCCGCTCGGCCGCCTCGTGGCTCTGCGCGACGTTGTAGACGTCATGAAGACGCCGATGCGTCAGGAGCTGGCGCACGAGATGCGTGGGCGTCTGGTTGTTCCGCAGGAGCAGGCGCTGGACTTCGCCATCGCGGAAGAGGTCCCCGCGACGTCCGAGTGCCTCCAGGCCCACGGGGTTCGGATGCCAGGCGGCGATCAGGCGAGCGTGCGCGAGGCCGACGTGTGGGTTCTCCAGCACGCGGGTCACGACCTCGGGGACGGGATCGAAGCACAGCCCCGAGAGCTGCGGCTCGGTGGCGGTCGCCGCCAGCGCAACGCGGGCGTCCACCTCCAGGCCGTGTAGCGTCCGCTCGAACAGCTCCCGGTGCGTCGCGTGGGCGGCGTCGGGCGCGGTACCGGCGGCGTCGGGCGCCGGACCTGCGGACACCGGCGGCGCCGATGTGGGAGGGCATTCGACCACGCCCTTCTGGACCAGCCGTTCGAGGACGCGGCTGACATCGGCAGGCAGCAGGCCGCTCAACTGCGCCAGCTGATCGGTGTCCGTCGCACCGTCGAGCCTCGACAGCACGAACGCGTCCTCGGGCGTGAGGTCCAGCGAGGACCAGTCGAGCGGCCGGAGCTTCGGCTTCCAGGTGCTCATGCCGCTCGAGCCTCGGACGATCGCGCCGGCGGAGGGCCGGGCGAGAACGCGGTGATGACGAGCCCGGAAACGAACACCGTTACCACTCCCACCACGTTGTACCAGAGGAAGTGGACTGCGGTGTAGCGAGACACGGCGAAGACCGCCGCCATCCCGATCAGCAGCCCGTAGAAGGCCCCGCGGGCCGAGGCGCGCGGCGTGAGCACCGCCAGCAGGAAGACGCCCAGGATCGAGCCGTAGAAGTACGACCCGAACCGGTTCACCACCTCGATGGCGGAGCCGAGCTGGCCGGCGCGCAGGGCCACGAGGCAGGCAAAGCCCCCCCACAAGGCGGTGAAGGCCCGCGAAACGAAAAGCTCGTGGGCATCGCCGCCCGACGGCCTCACGAACCTCTTGTAGAAGTCCACCACCGTCGCGGTGGCGAGCGAGTTGAACTCGCCGGACAGGGTCGACATGGCGGCGGCGAAGATCACGGCGATGACCAGCCCCGCGAGGCCACGGGGCAGATGGGCCAGGATGTACGAGGGAAAGATGTAGTTGGTGTCGTTGTAGCGCGCGCCCCCGTTGATGCGCTCGACCATCTTCACGGCGTCGCTCCGGGCGGCGGCCATCTCGGCCGCCGCCGCGTGGTAAGCCACCTCGGCGTCAGGGTTACGGGAACGCGCCCACGCGTCCGCCGATCCACGGCGGCGCTGCTGCCACTTCTCGTAGCGCTGGCGCACCGCCTGAAGCTCCGCCGCCGGCGCGTGCCGCTCCAGCTTCCGCATCTCCACCGGGTTCCACAGCAGCGGCGCCGGGTGGAAGTGGTAGAAGACGAAGACGAGCACACCCGTGAGCAGGATCAGGAACTGCATGGGGACCTTCAGGAACGCGTTGAAGAGGAGCGAGAGGCGGCTCTGGGTCAGGCTGCTGCCCGACAGGTAGCGCTGCACCTGGCTCTGGTCGCAGCCGAAGTAGGACAGCATCAGGAACAGGCCGCCGATGAGGCCGCTCCACAGCGTGTACGGCGTGCTGAGGCTCGTCGAGGTGTCCATGACCCGCAGCCGGCCCGACGTCTGGGCCAGGGCCAGGGCGTCGCGCAGGCCGAAGCCCGCCGGCAGCTGCGTCACGGCGATGCCGAAGCAGAGGAAGATCCCCATCCATATGATCGCCATCTGCGCGACGTCAGTCCAGATCACCGACTTGTTCCCGCCGTAGACGACGTAGAGGATCGTGGACCCGCCCATGAGCAGGATGGTGGCCGGCTCGCTCCAGCCCAGGATCACGGAGAGGACGAGGGAGGGCGCGTAGAGCGTCACGCCCACGGACATGCCGCGAGAGAGCAGGAAGAGGAGGCTGGTCAGCGTGCGCGTGCGCGGGTCGAACCGGCGCTCCAGGTACTCGTAGGCCGTGTAGACGCGGGCGCGATAGAAGAACGGCACCAGGGTCACGCAGAGGATGACCATCGCGAAAGGCAGGCCGAAGTAGAAGACGAGGAACCGCATGCCGTCGGTGTAGGCCTGGCCCGTGGTGCCGATGAAGGTGATGGCGCTGATCTGGGTGGCCATCACCGAGAGCCCCACGGCCCACCAACGCATCTGCCGGCCGGCCAGGAAGAAGTCCTCGATGCGCCGGTTGCCGCGCCCGGTCCAGAGGCCGAAGGCCACGACCGCCACCAGGTAGGCGAGGAGGACCGCCCAGTCGAGGGACGACAAGGGTCAGTAGGGGAAGACGGAGAAGACGGCCACCAGGGCCATGACCGCGAGGGCGGAGACGATCACGGCAGCATAGATCCGCGGCCAGGTGCCGAAGATGGGAACGGCTTCGTCGTCGGACGGCCGGGAAGGATCGTCAGCGGCCATGGCCGGCGGCCATTATGCGTCAGCCGCGCGGCGGCTGTGCTTGACAATCTGCGGGGCGGGACCGGAAAATCTCATCGGGAACCGCGCGCGTCCGCGTCCCGCCATGATCACAGGCTTCAACACCGACGTTAAGTACCGCGGCGTCGTCTATCACGTCCAGACCGAGGACAAGGGCACCGCGAACCCCCTCATCGAGACGCTGATCTACAAGGGCGGCGAGATCCTGGGCTCCCGGCGGCTTCCCTACGCCAACCTGGCGCGCCGGGGCGACGAGCCGGCCATCACCAAGCTCATGGAAGACCAGCACAAGGCCATGATCATCGAGGTCAAGCGCGGCCGCTTCGACCCCGCGGGCTCCAAGACGGTGCTGGAGGACCTCCCCCTCAACGAGATCGTGCTCGCCTACCTGGCGGCGCGCGCGGGCACGAAGTAGGCCCGGGGCCATGCCCGAGCGCCCGGGGATCCAGGTCTCCGTCAACGGAGAGGCCGTGCAGGTGCCCGCGGGATCCTCGCTCGGCGACCTCCTGCGCACGCTGGAGCTGGACCGGGCGCGGGTGGCGGTCGAGCACAACCGCAGGGTGGTGCCGCGCGCCGAGCACGCCGGCCTCATGCTGAACCACGGCGATCAGCTCGAGATCGTGACCTTCGTGGGCGGCGGCTAGGCGAGCGCGGCCTCCGGGGCCGCGTGCTACCATCGAGCGCATGGCGGACGATTCGCTGATCCTCGCCGGCCGCGAGTTCCGCTCGCGGCTCATCGTGGGGACCGGGAAGTACCCGACCTTCCAGGTGATGGAAGCGGCCCATGCCGCCTCGGGCGCCGAGATGGTGACGGTGGCGGTGCGGCGCGTGGACCTCAAGGCGCGCGGCCCCGAGAACCTGCTCGACCACATCGACACGCGGCGGCTCTTCATCCTTCCCAACACGGCGGCCTGCTACACGGCCGACGAGGCCGTCCGAACGGCGCGCCTGGGCCGGGAGGCGGGCCTCAGCAACTGGGTGAAGCTCGAGGTCATCGGCGACGAGAAGACGTTGTACCCCGACACCGAGGCCCTGCTCGCGGCCACGCGCACGCTGGCCAAGGAGGGCTTCATCGTCCTGCCCTACACCACGGACGACGTGGTGGTGGCGCGCAAGCTCGAGGACGCCGGCGCGGCGGCGGTCATGCCCCTGGGGGCCCCCATCGGCAGCGGCCTCGGCATCCAGAACCGCGTCAACATCCAGCTCGTGCGCGAGGCCGTCCGCGTCCCCGTGATCGTGGACGCCGGCGTGGGCACCGCCTCCGACGCCGCCCTCGCCATGGAGCTGGGCGCGGACGGCGTCCTCATGAATAGCGCCATCGCGCTGGCCAGGGAGCCGGTGCGGATGGCCCGCGCGATGAAGGCCGCGGTGGAGGCCGGGCGCGAGGCCTTCCTGGCCGGCCGCATCCCGCGCAAGATGTACGCCTCCGCCTCCTCGCCCATGGAGGGCGTGGTCGGGCGCTAGCGCCGTTCACTCGTCCGCGCCCACCCTGGTTAGAATCGTCGCGCCCATGGACGACGACAGCCCCGACCTGCGGGCGCTGCGCAAGAAGCTCGACGAGGAGGAGGCGGCCTACGCTTCCCTCCTGGCCGCCGTGGACGCCCTGGCGGCGTTCCCCCTGCCCCTCGAGAAGCTGCCCGAGCAGCCGGCGCAGATGAAGGCGGTGAACGACCTGTGGCAGGCGCCCGCACCGCCCGCGGCCGGCGGCCTGGCCGGCCGCGCGCAAAGAAAGGCCTGGGACGCGCTGGCCCCCGCGCGCGAGCGGCAGGTGGCGTTCAACTCGGCGCTGGTGCGCGTGCTGAACGGCCACCTCGACGAGACCGCCCGCCTGCATTCCCACC
Organism: Acidobacteriota bacterium; assembly: GCA_036741815.1. GTDB lineage: Bacteria > Acidobacteriota > Vicinamibacteria > Fen-336 > Fen-336 > DAINRN01. The sequence continues at coordinate 750 of DAINRN010000248.1, read as the reverse complement.
TGCGCGAGCTGGCTTCGACGCTGGTTGGATACTTCCAGCGGCTCCTGCCCGTGATGGACGCCCGCGATCGCCTCTCGTCCGCGCTCGCCACCACGCGCTCCGAGCTGATCCTCGAGGCCTTCGACCGGCGGCAGGAGGGCCTCGCGCGCCGGCTCGACGGCCTGCTCGACCTGCGCGATCGCCTGGAGGCGCTGTCGGAGGAGGTGCGGGCGCTGCGCGGCACGCTCGCCGCGGGCGTCCCCCCGCCGGAGGTGGCCGCCGCGGCGGAACGGTCCGCCGCCGACTCCACGTACGCGGCCTTCGAGAACCGGTTCCGGGGCAGCACGGAGGAGGTCCGCGACCGTCTCGCCTCCTACGCCTCTCTCTTCGCGGACCTGGGTCCGGTCGTCGACCTGGGCTGCGGCCGCGGGGAGTTCCTGGAGACGCTGCGGGAGAAAGGCATCGAGGCCCGAGGGGTGGAGGGAAACGTCCACCTCGCCCGCGAGTGCAGGCTCAAGGGCCTCGACGTGACGCGCGGCGACCTCCTGGCCTTTCTGCGCGCCGAGCCCGACGGGTCGCTGGGGGGCGTCTTCGCGGCCCAGGTGGCGGAGCACCTGCCGCCCGCGGTGCTGGAGCAGGTCCTGCGCGAGGCCCATCGCGTGCTCCGGCGCGGGGGGCTGCTCGTGCTGGAGACCGTGAACCCGCGATCGGTCGTCGGCTTCCTCGAGGTGTACAACCGCGACCTGACCCACGAGCGGCCGCTGCATCCCG